>CAZGYS010000474.1:0-5460 GCA_964530305.1 uncultured Leptospiraceae bacterium | reverse complement strand
GTTGCTTTTTGTTTACGTAGATCCGAATGACGGACGGTTCCGCCACTACCGGTCGCTTCTTGTTCGGGCCGGGAATGACGATACCGGGCACGGTCTTTTTCTTAGGCGCGCGCGTCCGTCGCTTACGAATGGGCGGCGGCGTAATTGAGGCCGGGCCGGGAATAAAAATGGCGGGCTCCGAAGCACGGGCCTTTTTCTTTTGGCCGGCCCTGGCCTTGCTTGCCTTCTGGATGGGCGATTTCGCGGTTTTCCTGGGCTTCCCGGCTTTGGCGCCGGCCGGCGAAGGTATGCGAGCCTTCTGAGCATGGCCGGGAATCGCCGCGAATAGAATCAGCAGGACCAGGGCACGGGCGCTGCGAAGGCCGGGGGTCACGTTCCCGACACCTTCTTGCATTTCGTAAAACTGAAATCGCCGTTTTGTACGGGGCAAAGGAAACAGGCTCGGCCGCCCGCGCTTCCGCCCAGGGCACCCGTATACAGATTGAAAAGTTCCTTGTTCTTCGTTTCCAGATCAGCCGCCGGGGTAATGCAAATGTTCGCGTCGATGGTGGGTTTGGTAATCGAACTGGTCACCCGTCCGTTCTTCCCGGTAAGCGAGATGCTGGGAAACAGATTGGTGCGAATAATCGCGCGATTGATCTGCAGTCTGCCGCCCCGTTCAATGCGGGCGCGCAGTTCAAAACCGCTGATCTTCAGCTTGGCCAGGGTGTCCGGAGAAAGAAAATTGGAGACGGCCGGCGGAAGCGAGTCCAGTTCCACGCCCTTCGCCGTAAGCTGGAAGCGACCGTTCCACGTACGAACCGACTGGTCGATGTTCGTGATGTCCATCTTGCTGCTTACCTGGCGCAGTCGGGCCGACACTCCGGCCAGGTTGGCGTCGAATTTCCGGACTTTGATGGTTCCGTCGGGATTCTTGTTCAGAAGCCCCCAGTAGCTGAGGCCCATGCGAATGGAGGAAGCACTGATGCTCGATCCGTTCAGAAAAGTAATACTGGGATCGGTAACGACGTCCGCTCCCAGGAGATTGAGATCGATGTTGCGAAAGTCCACGGCCGCCGTACGCTTCATGGTCTTGCTTATGACGTAGCGTACGATGGGGTTGGGATCGTGATAGATAAAGAGCACGAGAAAAGCCGTAAACGAGAGGAGCATGGTCAGTCCCGCGGCCACCTTTTGTTTGAGCGTTAGGCGAGTAGCCTCAAGATCCTCGTCATCGCCGTCGTCGTCGTCCATGAGATCGAGATCAAGCTCCCGATCCTCGTCGCCGGGGGATTCCAGCCGGCGGACTTCGTCCTCTTCCTGTTCGTCTTCGATTGTAGTCAGATCACTCATAAATCTTACCGGCTACTTCTCCTGCGTCTACGCGGAGGTTTGCGCTTCCGTTCCCTGGGCTTTTCAATCATCAGGGACAGGCTTACGTCGTAAACTTCCTTGGAAGGCAGTGAACGGCGAAATACCAGGCTGCCGATACGGGCATTGATACGCTTTTCCTGTTCCACGGAATGGATGAATTTCATGATTTTCGCCAGGGGCACGCTGTTGAAGGTCATCTCGACGCGAACCCGTTCGACGCGGCGGGTCTTTTCCACGCGGTCCCGAATATCCGAGGACTTCAGGTCGTGTTCCCGCGCCAACTGGGAAGCCTTGGTCATCAATTGTAGTTTCGTATCCAGGGCCTTGGCCCGGGGTAAGCGCGAGATTGTGTCTCGAATGCGTTCTATTTTGCGGGCGTTCTTGCGCGCCGCGGCCACGCGCTTCGTAATCTTGGCGCGCATATCGCCTATTTTCTTGCCGACGAAATACAGGCCCGCCACGAGTCCCACGCCCACCAGGACGAGGACCATGATTCGTTCACGGGGATTGAGCTTATCCAGCATTAATCACATCCTCCCGCGGCGGCCTTTTCATTGCGTTTGAGAATGAGCTTCATGCTTACGCGAACCTTGTCGTTCAGGATTCTGCGTTGCTGCCCCACCTGCACCTTGGAGAAGTAGCGGCTGCCGGCCAGTTTTTGTTGGAGCGGAGCGATGCGCTCATAGCCGTCCAGGTCGGCGTCGAATTGAACGGCGCTACCGTCGTAGCGAAATCGCTTCAGGCGAAAGAACATCTCCTGGCGCGTAGGCGTTCGTTCGGAAATATCCTTCAGGACCGAGAGAATCCCCGCTCCGTCCCCGCTGGAATTCAGCGATGCCAGACGACGGCGACAGAGGTCCCGAGCCTTCGCCATAATACGACGTGCCGATGGTAGCCGGCTTTTCCTTACATTCAGGTTCATGCCGTCAATCTGACGGGCAACTTGATATATCTGTCGATTGTACTTGCGAATCTGTTGTCTATCCGTCCAGATACTGACCAGGAAGGACACCAGCAGGATGATGATCGAGGTAATGCCCAGCAACACCGGCGTGGCGAAAAAATTAAAATTGAATTCGCCGCCGCGCAGGGTGCTGCCGAAGGGGCTCTCCAGAAAGTCGATGCGTTGCGCGGACTTCAGGCGATAGTGTTCGCCTGTTCCGAGCGCCGTGACCCAGTTGCCCACGTCCTCCCCCGGCACGGTCATGCGCAAGGGGTATTCGCGAACGGGCTTCTCCAGCAGTTTTTCCAGCAGGTTCGCCGCGCCGGGTTGCAGGCTGCCGCCCCCCGATATGTAATAGACTTCCGGTGATGTTCCACGTACGGAAAGAATGGAGCGTTCGATTTCCGAGGCGATGTCCTCGAAGACCTCCCGTGAGCGTTCCACGATAACGTCGTAGTCCTGCTCCTCGATGCGATGACGTCGAAAAAAGTTCTCCGGTCGAGTTACGGCGAATTCGCCTTCCGACAGGTCCGGGGCGATTTGAAGCTTGCGGGCTTCCGCAGCGGCCGGTTCAATACGTAATACATCGGCCACGACTTCCGTGACGGCCTGACCGCCGTAGGGAATCTTGCGCGTGAAAACGAGTTCGCCGTTGCGCAGGACGTTCAAAATGGTTTGTTCGCCGCCGATATCCAGCTGAGCTATGACCCGATCCTCGTAGTCCTCGGGTTGCATCAGGCGAATCGCCCCGGCCAGACCCACCGCGTCCAGGGAAAGCATGCGAATGGACGCGTTGACTTTCTTGAAGGGTTGGACCGCGGCCTCCAGGTTATCGTGACGCGCGGTAAAGGTAATTACATTGGAGCTCTCTTCGCCGATTTCCCAGGCATGGCCGATTACCTCGGCCTCATCCAGGGAAATGGGAACCTGGTTTTCCACCTCGGAGGGAATCACCTCGGCGATGTGCTTCGCGTTGACGATGGGGATTTTCAGGTCCCGGACATAAGCACGGTCCACGGGAAGATTAACGATGTAGTTCTGTTCCTCCGGAAAGAAGGACTGGATGAAACGCGTAATGTTGTATTCGTATTCACCCAGCCCGCCCGGCGCCTGTTCCTCTTCGCCTTCGTGCAGGGAAACCATGGGCAGACTCTCCACGCGCAGCATCTTCTTGCTGCCCGGGCTGGTTTGATACAGCACGCCCTTGATGTGAGTGGTGCCGTAGTCGATTACGAGATATCTTTCAAATAATGCCGCCAGTGTTCAGTCCTCGGAGTAATAGATTAGTTTCTTGTTCACATTATCATACAGACCGGTGATTTTGCGGGTCACTGGTTTATTATCGGATCCGGGCACCGGGTCTATTATTCCGACCCCGGTGATCCGATAAATTTCTCCCTTGGTCTTAATCAGGCCGGAGAGGCTGGTTCCGCTGCCCACGAGCTCGTCATAGAGGCTCAATTCACCGTTTTTGACCTGAAACTCCGGAAGCAGTTTCAAATCGCTCAGATTCTTGATGTAGCCGCCCTTCTCCTCATCTCGGAACTTAAAAAGCGCCTGGACGGACTGTTTACTCATGTTGGGAGACAGCGCCAGCATTACATGATAGCGGGCCGCGTTGATATTGATTTTATCCTCGAAATTGCCTTCCAGGGGAATGAAGGCGGTCAGGTTCGTGGCCGGAATCCAATCGTGATCCTGAATCAGGTTTTTCTCGGCCTCGGTCTGAAATTTCAACTCTTCCTGCTGTTCCTTCCAGTCCTCGGGAGCCTGGGAGGAAAAGATCATCTTGTAACTGATGCCCTTGATCTGGGCGATTTCCGACAGGGAGAAGAGCCGATAGTCCTTGATCTTGATGGGCGGTCGTAGAGTGGAATAGTACTCGTTCTCGGCTCCGCCCGGTTCGGTGTTGTTGTTTTCATCGATCCAATCGATGATGGCGTCCACCATGTTGTCCGGTTCCGGGAAGTCATAATTGCGAAAGAAGCGCTGAAAGATGGGGCGCCACTGTTTGTTCACTTCGTCCGTGGTGGGCTGGACGAGATTGTTGACGTTGAAGCGACCGTCCTCGGGATCCAGGGAGTAGCGAAAGGAACACGCCGGCGCGCAGTAATTGCGTTTGTCCCCGGGAGGCGCTTCCTCTTTCGGACTGATGCGAATGGCCGGAGGTCTCTTGATGGCGGCCTGCTGATAGAGAAATTCCTCCGGGACGTATTTCAGCGCGGTGAGACCCGATTGAAAACCGGCCACGGCCAGTTGCCGCGCGCGAAAGCCGTCGGCCGTAACCACCGCCGCCTTGTACTGTTCCATGCTCACGCGGAAGAAGTTCATGGCGATGACGTTCGCCGTGGTGCCCAGCATCAAGACCATGATCGTGACGATCATGCCTCTGCGCGTAAAGCGACCCTTACCGCGGCCCAGACGGCCCTTCGTAATCTTTTTCAACCAGCGATTCATCGTCCGTATCAATTCATGTAGAGCCCGGTATAGGCCAGGGTTTCAAAGCGTTGAATGCGATTGCCGATCTTGACCAGCATGCGAATCTGCACCAGGCGCGGAATGCGACGCAGGTTTTCGTGGTGCCAGCGATCGCGCCAGTCCCGCGCGTTCAAGGTGTATCGAAAATGCAGGGATTTCACGTTCTTGACCAGGGGATAGTGGGAGCCGCCCGTTCCCGGGTTTTTGTCCACGTTCTGATCCTCGCGGCGAATCAGGGTTCCGGTACCGTCCTGCGAATTGGTTTCCTTAATATAGAAGGAAACTTCCCGCACGGCGGGCACGCCCAGCAGTTTCGCGCCCTGGTGGACCGCCGCGAAAGTGAGTCGATCGCGTCCGCTTTCCTTGCCCCCCTGATGTATTCCGACGAAGACCAGTTGCTTGATGTCGCGATGGAAATAGGACTGACTGATACTGGAACGCATATTCTCCAGGGCCAGCAACGCCTCCTGCTTGGCGATGCTCGTGGGGGACGCCTCCTGGGTGATCTTGGCGACTCCGAAAAAAACGCCGAAGATCACCGAGAACAGAATGCCCAGTACGAGAATGACGATGCTCAGCTCCACCAGCGAAAGGCCGGGTCGTACTCTCGGAGCCGTCCGAGTACTTTCGCGCGGCGTCGTGCCCGCGGCCTGGATAAAATTATGTGCGCTTGCGACTGCCACGAT
>CAZGYS010000473.1:0-5474 GCA_964530305.1 uncultured Leptospiraceae bacterium | reverse complement strand
CCACAGAGACCCGCCGTTCCCTGGCGGATCTCTGTTTCTCAATCAACACCGGACGCATGTCCCAGGAGATGCGATTCGTTACGGTGGCCCACACGGTAGACGAGATGCGAGAGAGTATCGGGCGGTTGGCCGCGGGGGACCTGGCGGGGGCAATCGCCCATCTCAAGAAAGCCGTAAAGGCCGACCCCCGTTTCTCCGAAGGCCATTACAACCTGGGCATTCTACTGGAGAAAGCCGGGGACCGGGGCGCGGCCATGCAACACTATCGCCTGGCCTTGAAGCACGGCGGCAAGAACGCGGACGCCCTCAACAACCTGGGTCTGCTTCAACTCACCCGGGGCGATTACACTCGCGCGAGCCGCAATCTGCGCAAGGCCCTGAAACTCAAGCCGAAGGCGGCCTACATTCATAATAATCTAGGCTTGTTGAACTTTAAGCGGAATCGCATTGTGCGCGCGAAGCGTTATTATCGTAAGGCCCTTAAACTGGATCCCAAACTCGCGGGCGCCCATTACAACATGGGCAATTTGTATCGCGCGCAAGCGGACATGGACCGAGCCATTCCCTATTACGTAAAGGCCATCGAACTCAAGCCCGGTTACGGCAAGTATCACTACACGCTGGCCGTCGCCTATCGCCGTAGCCTGCAACCGAAGAAAGCCATCACCCAGTACGAAGCCGCCATCAAGGCCAATCCCGAGCACTTTCAATCCCGCTTTCACGTGGGCGTTCTGCTCTTGCGCGTCGGTCAGTATGACCGGGCGCGAACCCACCTGGAAGGCGCCAAGAAACTACGCCCCAAATCAGCGGCCGTGCACAATGCGCTGGGAGTGGTTTACCTTCGGGAAAAGAAATACGATGAAGCGGTCAAGATATTGAAAGAGGCGATTCGCCTGAACCCCCGCAACGGCAACTACCACAACTACCTGGGTTCGGCCTATTACAAGAAAGGCGATGAGAAATCAGCCGTGCGCCACTTCAAGAAGGGCTGTCGCCTGGGCAATACGCAGGCCTGTTCCAACGCGAAATCCATCGGCGGTTGACTCGACATTCCCCACGCAAGCAGCGCCGGCGACCGCCCGGCGGACGGACACAAAAAACCCCGGTCATCATGGCCGGGGTTTTTTATTCACTCTTTCAAAGCCCTTTTCTTATTTGGGCGGCTCGATGGTCTTGGTGTGTTTCAGGTCTTCGCGATTGAAGACCATGATGGTCGTGGCTTTGCTGCCCGTTTCAGCCTTACCGGTCAGGTAGATTTTCTGTTCGAAAAAGGTAATGTCCGAGTTGGGGCTGATGGCCTTATCACTACGAGCTTCCAGTTTCAGATCCCCGTCGAAACGCGCCAGGTAGACCTTGCCGTCCTTTTGCTCGAAGGCGTAGATTTTGCCCTCGGACTCCAGGTAGAGCAGGGGGGAACGCCAGTGCAGGAATTCCTTACTTACTTTCTCACGCTGCAGGGTATCCTTGTTGAGCATGATCAGGTGGTGCTCGGTGTCGTCGTGGGCTTCGCCCAGGTAACCGATGACCAGGATGCCGGAGGTCTCGGCGCCCTTGGTCACGACGAAACGGCGGCCGCAGATCTGGGTAAAAGGACCGCGGGCCAGGGCGTCCTTGTTGGCCACGTCGATGGTCCACAGCTCATTGTTGTAGTGTCCGCCGGGGCGAAACTGCAGAACGCGCAGAAACAGAATTTTGTTTTCCACGACGTTCTTTGATTTCTTATCCGCGTCCTTCTTGATGTCCTTGGTGATCTCGGCGACGGTTTTCTTGGGCTCGTCCTTTTTAGGTTCGTCCTTCTTGGCTACCGGAGCATCGGTGGTTTTCTTGCCGGGATCGTCGGTGGTTTTAGGATCTTCCTTCTTGGCGGGGTCCTCGGTCGTTTTCTTGATTTCCTTGTTGACGTCCTCGATCTTCTTGTCGGTCTTCTTGATTTCGTTTACGACTTTCTTCTTGTCGTCCTCGAGTTTCTTCTTAACGACTTCGGTCTTCTTGATCTCGGCCTTGTTTTTCACCGGATCCTTTTTCAGTTGATTGATCTTCTTATCCGTTTGGATGAGCTTCTTGTTGATTTCGTCGGCCTTTTTGACCTGTTTGGTTTTCTTGTCGTCCAGGGTCTTCTTAACTTCAATCAGCTTCTTGCGATCCTCACGCTGACGGCGACGGGTGATGTCGTCCAGGCGCTTGATTTCGCCGGGGCTGATGTTGCCGGAGTTTTTGCGAATCTCGGCCGGATTGACGGTGGTGCCGCCGGGGCGGACCAGGTTCTTAACCAGCGGAATTACAATCTGGGTTCGACCGGGCCAGCGGCGATAGGAGCGATCAATACCCAGGGAAGTGGGAACGATCTTGGCGGAAACCTGTTCGGAGTATTTATTCTTGAAATCCTCGAAACGGCCGCGCTGGCGTGCATTGTAATAAAGCACCAGACGGGCGATGAGCGCGGCGTCGCTTTGATTGTACTCAAACGCCTGCATCAGGTAGCCCGTGAGGATGCGACGGATATGGTTAATATGGCCGTAGTTGGAGGTGCTTTTCAAGCGGGCGATGTCCGCGCCGAACTCCTTGGCGTCCGCGTTGAAAATACGCTCAATTACGAATCCGGCGCGGTCGGCCGGTTCATTGGCGACCACTCGCCTGGCAAGGGCCCGGCCAATGGCGATTTGATTGATGCGCACCCGACTGGGAGAGCGGCGGCGGGTACGATTCTGAAAATTGACCCGTTGTACGTCGATTTCCTTGCGGGACAACTTCGGGCGGTCCGTTTGAGAAAATACGAAGCTCGTAGAGATGAGCATCAGGGCGGCGACCAGTATTCGATAGCGTTTCATTGAGTAACTCCGGATATTCCGTCTTAATTTACATTTACCGGAATGCATTCCGGTAATGAATCATCACTTCCATTTATACAACAAAATTTCGCGGCGGGCATCGGATAAACCACTTCACGGGCGTTTAGTTCAGGTTGCCGCAATAGTGCCGATACTACCGTCCGGTCTCAGTCATAAAACGGACTGCTTTTATTTTCGGATCCGGTTCACCGGAAATCCAATGCCCGCGAGCCTGCTTTTTTGACGAAAACCGGGGAAATTCCACGTCCTGGAACCCGTGGTTGGACGCAAACAACCGGTGCCGGGTTCCTCGAAAAGGGCGCGTAAAGACAAAAAGTGGTTGAAAAAATTAATAATTTGCACTTTGAAATTGAAGCAGCCGCGGATTCCAGGCGGAAAATTCGCGCCCGGCGCGGATACATGCGCGCCAGGGCGTTTCGCTGAGCTTAAGGCGCAAAAAGAGAAAGAATATTATAAAAATTCATTGCATTGCATTATTTAGAGAGCATTCAGGGAAGTGCGTTCGCAAGGCGTACGCTCCCCGAAAATGTCGGATTCGCGAAAGTTAACACGGAGTACACGTCGGTCATATGAAAGGGAAGTGGCCCGCTTCGCCGTTTATTTTCGCGAAAGCTTCGGTGGACCGCCGGAAGGAGCCACCGAGGAGCAAATCCTTCGTTATGCCCGTGAACACTGCAAGAAATACATTACATCGCCGGGAGGCCTGTCCGTACACATCGCCGCGGTTAAGTGGTGGTACACCAGTATTCAAAAACGCAGTTTGAGTATACCGCTCAGTGTACCGGACATGGCGCCGAATCCGCCCCGCATACTGGACGACAGGGAGCTTGATATTCTATTCGCCCATACGCGCAATCACGTCTGCGGAATCATGCTGCGCCTGGTCTACGCGTCGGGTTCGCGACTGGGAGAAGTGTTACGCGTTCGCGTACAGGATATCGACTTCGAGACCTATCGCCTGCTGTTGCGAAGAGACAGCGAGCATCCCGATCGCTATTCCGTATTTCCTCGCAGCATGAAATACGAACTGATGCGCATGGCCCAGTTGAAGCAACCCGGGGACTATCTCTTCGCGCTTCGCCGTACTCATGAGGGTCGCTGGGAACAAATTTCACGGCGAACCCTGCAACAGTACATTACCCGGGCCTCGCAAGACCTGGGGCTGGGGCGCATTACGGTTCAAACCCTGCGAGACAATTTCGCCATTCACCTCCTGCGTCGGGCCATCGATATGCGCAAGATCAGCGAGCTGATGGGCTTCAGCAGCCTCCGGCCCATTCAAAGATACAAGCGCTTCGTTCCCGACCGGGATATCCGTTTGCCCAGCCCCCTGGACGGCTGAGCTTTCCGACTCAGAGCCCGCCGAAACCCGAAAAAAAGAAAGACGGATTCCCCGCGTCCCATCGATATTAAAAGCAGGAAAAATCGCCCGGGAACCGCCCGGGGGGACTGCATAATGGAATTTATCACAAATCTGGCGACTCAGGCGTGGGCGTTTATCGCACCCTACGCGAATTACATCCTGGCGGGCGTGCTCCTGACCGTTGTGGCCACGATCCTCATCATAACGCTCCTGGTGGCCGCCGCCCGTCGTACCCGGAGACGCCGGCGCCTGGCGGCCGAAGCCGCGGCAGCAACCGACACGACGGAAGATGCCTCCGCGGAGCTCCAGCCCGCCGAAACCGGCGATTCAAAGGACCCCGCGGGGGACGAGGCGACCGAGCTCAAGGAAGTCCAGGCCTCCTCGGATGCTCCGCCTGAAACGGCGACAGTGTCGGAAGTCACCGCGGAGCCCACCACCGAATCAACTGAATCGGTAGCGCCGGCCAAGGCAGCCGTTGAAGCTGATGTTGAGGCAGAGGTGGACACGGCACCCGCGGCCCAGGTCGCCGGGGAGCCGGCTCCGGCCAACATGCAATCTGAGGACGACAAAGCTCCCGCCGACCAGGAAAAACCGGCTGCTCAAACGGCTCCCGTCGCTGAGGAACCTCCGGTGGCCGCCGAACCAGCGCCCGTGGTCGCGGCTCCTCTCCCGGCCGGACCGATCCGCTTCCAGGACTTCTCGGATCTACGTCCGACCCAGTTCGAATCCTTCCAGGGCGAAGCCGAGCTGGATGAAACCGGCGACGACGAAGTGATTCACCAGGCCGGGGAAGTGGAGAACGAACCCGCAAGCATGTATCTGGACTTGAATCGCCAGGACGAGTATCACGCTCAGCAGTACAATCGCGCTCGCGGTCTGTTTCATCATCAGTTACGCGCGGCCGTTCGCGACGTCATCGAGCCCGAAAAAATCTATCGCCCCGGCATGACCGGACGTCCGGTGCAGGATACTTTTCCGGCCGTTTTCTGGCGGGACATGGCGATGCTTTTCGACGAGGAAGCTCATCGCCGCGCCGATTCAATCATACCTGAATTGTATTTTCACGCCGTTCGTCACGAAGCCTTCGCTCCCCACGCGTCGGAGCTCGACGGGGACGTGCTGGCCGCCATGGTCAACTACGCCCTGTGGAAGGGGAAAGGCGATTGGATTCTCACCCTGGCCGTTCGCGTGCTCGAGGATGATGCGCGCTTCCCGGGCCTGGCCGCCGCCGCCGCCCTGGTGGCCCGTGCTTCCGGACGCGA
>CAZGYS010000472.1:0-5484 GCA_964530305.1 uncultured Leptospiraceae bacterium | reverse complement strand
GCGAGCACCAAATGGCTCGGATGGAGCGAGAATTTGCCCTCACCCAGCAGCGCTATAACGAACAGACATATCAACTTCAGCAAAGCGAACAAACCTGCGAGTCTGCGCTCGCGACCTGCTCACCCAGGTGCTCAAATCGCAAGTGCCAGCCTGATAAGTTCGACAAGGAGCGGTCGGCCGGCCGCACCCGAAAATTGAGCCCCTGGCTCGAAAAATCGCCTGGAATCACTCGATCCAGGCGATTTTTTTGCGTTTTTTGCCCGTTTTAGCTTCCGAAATGCCCCCTTGACCGTCTTTTCCATGGACAAATGGAGTCAGGATTGGGATTATAGAGCTGACCGGCGTGGAATGAGTGCATGGATGCAATCGCCTCGCCAAAATCAGGTAAGAGGTCATAGGCAATGGAAGTCCGAACAAGCCCCGAACTGGGAATGAAGAGCGTCAATCGCGGTGAACTGCGCCAGTTCAAACCGTTGGAAAACCCGGCAAACCTGCCCGGTAGAGATCTGAATAACAAGAGCTTTGAGCAGACCAGCCGAGAAATGTCGGCCGTTCGTCCGTCCCAAACCCAGAACACTTTTCAAGTACGCGGTAGCCAGGTCGATATGATGGCCTGACCATCGCCTGGGAACGATCTTAAAATACGAAAGACCGCCGGCGCACGATGAGCCGGCGCAATCGCATCACTGCGCAGGGCCGCGCAAAGAGTAATAAAACGCGCGCAAAAGCATCAAAAGGCATGAAGAACGCGCAGAGACAGGCATGTCCCGCGCGTGAACCAATGGGCTCAAACCAACCCGCCTGGGCGAACCATGGGATGAATTATGGTTAAAGGATGCGCATGCCCAAACCGGGTGCTCCCCGGCCCGCGTGCATTCCCGCAAGGAACGGGGAAACTTATTCCTTGTAATACAGTTCGATGAGATTGCCGGAAGGATCCGAAATCAGGATGGATTCTCCGCCTTCAATGCCGACGGGCCCCTTGATGATTTCAATGTCCTGCTCTTCCAGATCGGTAATTGCATTGGTGAAATCATCCACGTCCAGAATGAAGCTCAAGCAGCTCTCTCCCGGATTCTGAATGGGTGATTGGTAGCCATCAATGAGATTGATGCGGATGGAGATAGGATCCAGGTGCAGGATCGCATGGCTCTCTTCTTCTTCCACCACCTCGAAATCCAGGATATCCCGATAAAACGCCGTGGATGCCTTCACATCCGAGCTCCCGAGGGATATATGGGATAATCCTTCCAATAAAATCATTGATAACCTCTGTACTAAAAAAGCCACCCTTCCATGGCCAGGTAAGACCAGCAACGATTTTCTAAATGAAGGGCCCCTGAATCGAACCATCCAGGGCCGGAATTGGTCTATAAAGAATCCTACGGAATGGACGAAGTATAAGGAATGGACGGACTCCGCTCAAAGACAGCTCCCCCTTTGACCACGGCCCACCGAGGCTCTCCGGGCGCCTCCCGACAACGCGCTGCGCTCATCAAGTCGGGCCTGGCCCTCCTTTTTTTCGCGGTCATGGCCTCCCCGAGGGCCGAGACTCCGCCCGGCAAACTTTTTCAGTTCAAGCTGAATCAGGACGACGTGCTCATCGTCGATAAATACCAGGACATTCGCATCAACTACGGCACGCGCATTCGCAGCCGGGAAGAGAAGAATCGTATTGTTTTGAAGGTGGTCGGGCGCGAAAAGAGCGCGGCCGTGCTCGAGGGTCACTTCACGACTTATTCGCGCAGTCCGCGCAAGGTAGGCGAATATCGCCTGGAGCGTAAGTGGTTTTCTCGCTTTAAGATTCACGACGACGGCCGCTATGAAGTTCCGGCGAAGTACTTCATGCCCAATCTGCGGGACCTGCCCCGCTTTCCCACCCAACCCCTCAAAGCGGGTGAACGCTGGCGCAACCCGGCCATGGAAGTGCTTAATCTGGCCAACTATCGCTTCAAGATTCCCGTGAAAGTCAAGTATCGCTATACCGGAACGACGCCGGTGATCCCCGTCTCGAAAATTCCCAAAGACAAGAAGTTCGAGCGCATCGAGTATAAGTACAGTTTTAATCGCGGCAGCCGAAGTCGGCTCGTGCGACGCATCAGCGGTTTTTCCGCGGATCAACTCTGGTTCGACCGCGAACAGGGCATTCCCGTTTTTGATTCCAATCGCCTGGCCTATACTTTTCTGTTCAGCAACGGCCGCACCGTGGACTACCAGTTCAAGATTCTTTCCTGGTATCGTAAAATCAAGCGCGTCAAACCGCCGGAGAAAAAGAAGATCGTCGAGTCGGTCAAGAAGCAGCTGAAAAAGAGCAAGGACGTCACCGTGCGTAAGAACAAGGACGGCATAGTCCTGACGCTCAACGACATTCTCTTCGACACCGCCTCCGCGCGCCTGACGGACCGGGCCAAAGACAGCCTGGGTAAGGTGGCCGACATCCTGAAGAAATATCCCAATCGAGAAATTCGCATCTCCGGACACACCGACTCCCGGGGCGGACGCCGCTATAACCAGCGCCTCTCTCAACGACGCGCTCGGGCGGTACTCAAGGAACTCCGCGACGGCAAGGGCATCGCCGGGAAGCGCATGTCCTACAAAGGCTACGGCGAAACCCGTCCCGTCGCTCCCAACGCTACGACCGAGGGACGCGCGCGAAACCGGCGGGTTGAGATTTTGATTGTGACCGAATGAGGGCGAACACTAATGGCACGAATTTTTTGGGGTAGGTGGACGTTCAGCTACAACGTCCCGCGTGACGAGACCCGACGAAAAACCATTCGTGCAATTCGCCTACTTCGCGAACATTCGTGTTCCCTTCCCCTCCGCGTTATCCGCGTCTCCGCGGTGAACATTCTCACTCATCACGACCGGTCAAGTACCGGTATTCCTTCAACGCGAAACGATCCGTCATGCCCGAGATGTAGTCCGCGACCACGCGGGGCAGGCCTTCGGAGGCGATGCGATCCTGATAGTGACGGGGCATCATCTCAGGCTGCGCGGTGTATTCCTGGAACAGATAGGTAATAATATTGCGCCCCCGGCGAGACATCTGCATTACGCGGGGATCACGATACAGGCGCGCGAAAAGGAGCTTCTGGAAATCGCCCAGGATTTCGCGCATGGTATTGGAAAGACGAATGGGATACTTGTCCCGTTCCAGGCGCAGGATATCGTCCCGGCTCATGGACTCCACGCGACGAAGATTGGAACGCAGGGTCTCGATGACGTCGCCGATGCAGCGATTCATTAGATGCCGAATCACGCTGCGAATGCGAATCTGCAAGCGCGCGCCGCGAAAGGTCTCGCCGTTTTCCAGTTCCCGATGGGCTTCTTCCCAGGCACGCACGGTAAACAGTTCGTCGAAGGAGAGAATCCGGGCGTCCAGGCCGTCTTCCAGATCGTGATGAATATACGCGATGCGATCGCATAGATCCGTGAGGGATGCCTCGAGCACGGGGTTACCCTCTTGTCTTTCCCGCAAGAGCGGTTCGAGCTCGGAGTCGCAATCGTAGATGCGCGCGTGCTTCATCATGCCCTTGAGCGTGGCCCGGGTCAAATTCAGGCCGCGAAAATCCGGATAGCGGTTCTCCAGGGACGAAACGATGCGCAGGCTCTGGCGATTGTGTTCGAAACCGCCCTGCTCCTTCATGAGTTCATGCAGGGCATCCTGCCCCGCGTGCCCGAAGGGCGTGTGCCCCAGGTCGTGAGCCAAAGCCAGGGTCTCCGCGTAATCGCCGTTGAGGCCCAGGGCCGCCGAAACGCTCCGGGCAATCTGGGAAACCTCCAGGCTATGGGTCAAACGCGTGCGATAATTATCGCCCTCGGAATTGACGAAAACCTGGGTCTTGTATCCCAGGCGACGAAAGGCCTTGGAGTGAATGATGCGGTCCCGATCCCGCTGGAAGTAAGTGCGATAGGGCGATTCGTCTTCCGCGTGCAGGCGACCACCGTGTTCGCCGTTACGCAGGGCGCTGGGCGAGAGCATTTGGTCCAGGGATTCGGCCGGAGAGGCAAGCATGAATCCCAGTATGGACTCGGAAGCACGGCGGTCAAGGCGATTGTCGGGCAACCCGGGAGCCGTCCAATCCTTCCGTTCAGGTCCGATGAAACTGAAAATTTTGCGTGGACATGATCTCGGGGCTTTGAGAATCAAAGGGAATGTTCAAGATGGTATCGGACCACATGAAATCAGCGCGGGCCGCGCGGCCGGCATCCATCGCCCTGCTCACGGCGATTGTGCTGGGCGGCATCCTGCTCGGTTCCGCCTGCGGCACCTACATCAAGATTCCGGTGGTGAGTCGTATTCCTCGGGAGTACATGGAGCTCATGAAGGGCGGGCGGAAAATCGCGCTCGTGGCCGTGGCTTCCAGGGGTCTGAATCTGAACAATTACGGCGACTGGGCGGGCGGCCTGCAGGGCGTTCAGGAACGCACCCTCCGCCGGTACGGGTATTTTCAACTGCTGGATCTGGGGGGGCGCGATAGTCGCCTGCGGGAAATCGCCTACAGCCAGACGGGCCTTACCGATGAGCAGAAGGAAATCGGGCAGGAACTGGCCGCCGACGGTTTCTTCTTTATCGAGATTCCCCGCCAGCCGGCTTACGATTGTAAAAAATACGAGACTTTCAAAACGAAGACTTCGTGTACCAAGCGCGGCAAAATCGTTCGCAATAATGTAGAGCAATACGTTTGCACGGAGAAGAAAACCGTGCTCGTGAAATCCACGTACTATGTCACGACATTGACCGTCTTTCTGAAAGGCCGCCTGGTGAACACGGAGACGGCCCAATCCATAAGCCACACCCATGCCGAGCCCATTTACCAGCGCGGCGATTCATGCGTGTCCTATGGCCGCATGTTCGCGTCGGCGGCCGAGAGCGCCAGCGAAAGCATCGCCCGGGCGCTTTCGCCCCTGGTAAGCAAACTCGACGTGCCCCTGGACGATAAACCCGTGGGCGTACCGGAGTCGGCGGCGGCGGCCGTTGAGAAACTGTTGGAAGAAGGCGTGGGCCTGGCCGACGATTCGCAATTCAAGCTGGCCCGGGACAAGTGGAAGGAAGCTCTCCAGCGCTCGGCCCAATCGTCGGCGAACGCCTTCTGGAACCTGGCCGTCTACTACTGGTACGCGGGAGACATGCAGGCCGCCGAGGATCACTTTCGCCGAGCCGAGCGCCTGGGCGGCATAGAGTATATGGACAAGAGTAAGATGAATGTTTATTCGCGCTTCCTGCACGAGCAAAAACGCCGCGAAACGGAGATCTCCAATGAGGAATAATCCGAGTAAAGCGGTCCACGCCGGGCGAACCACGACCCGTGTTCGTATCGCCTTTTTGCTCTGCCTGGCGATTCTGCTGCCCGCGTTGAACGCCTGCGCCACGTACATCTACATTCCCATCGTCAAGCGCGTGCCGGACGGCTACAAGAACATCATGCAGGGCGAAAAGCGCGTCGCCATTATCGCCGAGCCTTACAAGGGCGGCGACCT
>CAZGYS010000471.1:3559-5491 GCA_964530305.1 uncultured Leptospiraceae bacterium | reverse complement strand
CAGACCATCCGAACTCGAAGAGCTGATTGTCCGCGAAGTCGGCGCCGAAACGCTCGAGAAAACCCCCGAGGAGGTGCGTGAGCAGCTCTACGGCATGGGAGATGGGGAAGCCGAGCTTGTGATCAGTGACGCCACCATGAATCGCATCGAGGTGGAGAACCTGCGCCTCGGGCTCTACAAGATCATTCGCACGCGCTTCGAGGGCTTTAACTTCGAAAACATTTCCATCCGGGATATTCTGGAAGAACGCAATATTCCCATCAAGAAAGTCCTGGAGCGCCTGGATACCTTTTCGCGCGCTTACACCACGGCCGATTTTCGCGGCTTGAAGTCCATGGAATACTTTCGCACGATTACCCAGTTCGCCTTGAACACCTTCGAGGAAGGCGATACCGCGCCCGACGTGGGGGCCAATGACTTGCCCGTGCGCATGGACCACTATCAAAAACGGCAGAACACGTACCCCAATATTTCCGTGGAAACGTTTCAGGTACCCAATCTTTGCCGAGCCTATGAGATGATCTCCATCGGCATCGCCCTGGGTTTTCCTCTGTATCGCGTGGACGGCCTGCGGGACAGCGCCCATGACTATCATGCGGTGCTCAATGATCGCGCGCATCCCATGCACCTCTTTAATGACCCGTCTTTCGACGCGCGCTATTTCCCGGACCCTTTTCGCGATCGCAATTATCTGAACCCCCGCAATCTCTGGGAAGGCATGAAGGAGTTCGGTCTCGTCAAGGCCAATGACGCGGGCGTTTTCGAATACGAGGAATCGCTGCGCGATTCACTGCGCGTCATGCACGCCCGGGAAACCCACTACGACATGATCAAGAAGCTCATCGACCGGGCCAACTCCGCCGGGGGCATTCTGAAATGTCCGGACGCGCTGTTGACGCGCATCGTGATGGGCCTGGGCATGTTGCGCAAGAATTCGAAGACGGGACATCTCCTGTTTCGTAAGGACTACGACCTGGTCATCCGCGACATCATGGACGGAGACGGAACCGGGGAGCGCGCGGGCGCCGCGGGCATGTCCAAGGACGAATACATCAGCAAGAATATTCCTTCGCCTCAGTTCGCGAAGATCGACGACATGGCCGCCTTCCTGGGGAAAAACAAGGACGCGGGCGAATTCATTCGCCGTGACGTGGACCGTATCTTTCGTCAGACCCTGGGCAATGAGACGGCCGGCGCGGCCATTCAGATTCCCAAAAGCAAAATCGCCGCCACCAAACTGCCGACCTTCAAAGACGAATACGATTTCTACGACTATTTCGAGCACCATGGTTCGCTGGAGTGGCAGAACCTGCTGAAGACGCGGCTGACTCGCGCGGTCTACGAGGTTTGTCGTCGCTTTCGCAAGCCCGAGGATCCCACGCTCTTCGACCGCGCGAAGATTCGCTCTCACCTGGAAGGCCTGGGAGACAAGTTGCCCTTCATCGTAAGCTGGGAAGTCATGGTGGCCCTGGGCGTCATCAAGTAGCCGCACGAAATTCAATTCACGGGAGTTCGTCATGACCGTAAAAAAACTCATCGCGCCGGCAATCACCTGGGTGATCCTGACGGCCGTTTTCATCACGTTGCTTTTGACGCTGGGTAAGAATTGGCGCGGCGTCGGCCATGCGTTTGTTCCGGCGATGATCATTGCCGGGGCGTTTACGGGTCTGGTATTCTTCGTTATCTGGGCCTTTAAGAGCCAGTTCGGCGGTCGTAGTCAAATCGCCTCCCATGCCGCCGAGATCATCAAGGAGCGCTACCTGGGAGAATATATGGAAAGAGGCGAGCTGGGCGAACCTCGAGCAATCGTGGGCGGCACCCTGCGATACACCGGCACCATTCAGGGCGTTGAGACGCAGATGGATTTCCATACGGCGCGCAATCGAATGCCCGTGATGGAAAACGATATCGGTTCCCTGAAATTGAATATGC
>CAZGYS010000471.1:0-3549 GCA_964530305.1 uncultured Leptospiraceae bacterium | reverse complement strand
TCCCTGGCGCAAATTCGCTTGAGCGTGCCGAAGACCGTCGACAAGGATGGGCTCACGGAACGCGCGAAGACCGCCTTGAGTTTCGCGAACACTGATTACCGAATCGCGCTGGGCAAACTGTTCATTACATCTCCCATCGTTCTGACCGACGACAAGGGCGAGGACCGACTTTCGCCGGAACGCTTCCGCGAATTCTTGAACGGTCTGATGGGGATCGTCGGCGGTTCGTAAAGTCGTGCGCCGATACCATGTACTAAGCCCGGCCCGTATCGCCTTCGCCCGCGGAAACCTCCGCGGCAAGCGCGTCCTTCTTCTTGCCCAGTAACCAGCCCACGCCCGCCCAGACGGCACTCAAGGGTACGGCTAGAAAGGCGATGGCTCCCACGCCGAGACCGATGGCCGTGAGACCGGAGTAGGCCCAACCGCTGAGCGCATCGCCTCCTCGATACACCACGGTATCAATGAAGTTCTTGGACTTGTATTTGTCCTCTGCCGGCAGCACCGTAAAAAGCATTTCCCGCGCGGGGCGGGTCACGGCGTAGTTGCCCGCGCGGCGAAGCACCTGGATGATGAGAATCACCGATAAAATCGGAAAGAGACCCAGCGCCAGAAAGCCCAGCGCCAGTAGAATCGGCACCAGCATCAAGGCCGCGGCCATGCCCAGGCGCGTCACGATACGCGAAGTGACGAAAAGCTGCGCCAAAACCGTAAGTACGTTCGTGGCCAGATCCATAATGGCGAAGACGCGGGTTCTTTCGGCGGAGGTCGCGAAGGCGTCCTTGATAATGTAGGCTTGCTGAAAATACAGGAACGTCGAAAGCGTCGTAAATAGAATAATGAAAATTACCACGCCCAGCATGTAGGGCGACTGGACGACGCGCAGGGCGCCGGACCAGACGCTTCCACTCAAGGGAGCCGAGCGTTCGTTTTCGCGCGCGTCGGATGAACTTTCGGTGGGCGACTTTTCGTCCGAGGGATCGGCGGCCTTGCCCGACAGGAGCCGCACGCAAAGCACGGCCAGCAAGAGGAAACCGGCCGAAAGGGGGATCAATTGAATGGGGTCCAACCAGCTACTCAACAACGCGGTCAGGGCCGGACCGGTAATGGCTCCCGCGCTGCCGCCCGCGGCGATGCCTCCGAAGAGGCGTTCAGCTTGCTCGGAACTGTAGATGTCCGCCATGAAACTCCAGAAGACGGAAACGACGAAGAGGTTGTAGACGCTCACCCAGATAAAAAAGACGCGGCCCAGCCAAATTTTCGGCACGGGTAAATTAAAAAGAGCGTAAAAAACGGCCAGGTTCAGCACGAAGAATACATAGACGGCCGGCACCAGGTTGATGCGCTTGAAGCGTCGGCCGGCCCAGCCGAAGACGGGGACGGCCAGGAGCATGACCAGGAAGGTGGCGGTGAACACCCATTGCAGATTGCGCACGCCGCCCTGAATACCCATTTCGTCGCGAATGGGACGCAGGATATAGTAACCGCAGAGGATACAAAAGAAATAGGCGAAAGATAGGAGAAAGGGTTTGAATTCCCCTTCTCGAACTTTCGCCAGCGTTTGAATTCTTCTTTTGAGTTCGTCCATGATTGAGCCCACCACGCAAGCGTTAATCGTCAAGCTTGTTTCGACGGCGATACGCTTCCGCGAAATCCTTGATGCTGCTTGCGTTGAGAATCGCGCCATTGGTGATTTCCAGCGGGCGCATGGTTGCTTCCAGCATGCTCTGTCCTATGTGTCGGCTTTTGATCCCGCCCAGTAGCGGGAAAAACAATTGCTTCGCGAAACCGGAACGTTCGGACGTGGGGATGATGAAACCGGGGCGATAGGCCACTACCTTTATACCGGCGGTCGCGGCCATTTGCTTCAGACGTAGTTCGGCCTTACCTTTTTCCCGGGCCCAGTGAAACCAGGAATCCGTCGACGTGCCCGCTCCGGTGATCAGATGAAAGGAGTCGGCCCCGGCCTTGTTAGCGGACAACCAGCTCTTGAAGAACGCCGCGGGAAAATCCACGTGAATTTTAGTGTACATGGCGTCGTCGACATTGCTCGCCGAAGTGCCCAGGGCCCAGTAGACCGTCCGCGTGGATTTTAGACGTTCGTTCAGAGCCCCGTAGTCCAGGTAATCCAGATGTTTGAGTACGACGACCTTGCCCGATTTCGCGCCCGCCTTGATGCGATCGGTTTCGCGCCGGGTAACCACGTAAACTTTACTCACCCGTTTGTCGGCCAGCAGCGCTTTCAGGATTCCGTCCCCGATGGTGCCGGTTCCGCCGAAGAGCATCACTTCGCGGACCAGGTCCGGTTTTAGTTTCGGAGTGGAAGCGGGCGTGATGTTCTCAACGCTGGAGCAACCTCCTGAAATAAACAGGGCGGCCGAGAGCAGCAAGGCCACGGCCATGAATCGTTTATTGTCTGGCCCATAATTCGGGAAGGCGCGTATCACGGTTTTACTCTCCAGATAGTTCAATTGCGTTGTCTACAAAATAGGGACCGAAAAAAATTTTTCCAGGACTTTTTACGTGATCATTTTATCCAACGGCAAGCATCGGGTGCTCGGGCGATTTCGCGCAAGCCTTCCACGCCCTTCGCCCGTAAAAGCGCGATGTCTTCTTTCGTCAGTAGATAGACGTAGTAGGCGGGTATCGTTTCGCCCCGGTCCTTGAGTTTCAGTTCACGGGGTAAAATGCCGGGCGGAAACGGAAATCCGTCGCTTATGAGAACCGCCGGATAGGGTAAATCGTTCCAGAGGCCTTCGCGCTTGATGGGCAAGGCCGTACCCGGTTTCAAGGGGCGGCCGGTGTAGTGACCCGTGAGCAGGCCGCTCAGGAGTTCGCAGAGTTCCTGGTGAGGCGCGTCCATGGCCGTCATCAATTCCAGGGGCGGGACCTCGGCGTCACGGGGATCAATGGAAGTTCCAATGGTAATATGCAGGTACAGGTTTCGAGCAAATGGAGCGCGGTCCGTTAAGGGCCGCATCAAGTAGATTTCACCGGGCGCGTTCACGCCGTCAAAGAGGGTGTAGTATGGTCCGCCAACGCCATGGGTGACGATTTCAATTCCATGGGGGTTGCCGGGAGGGTCAATGGCGCTCCACCAGGCCCGGTTGATTTCGAAATGATAATCCGAAAACGGAATGGACGAAGTTTTGCGCTCGGAAGTGTCGGGACGTTTTTCCAGCCAGGCTTCGATGTTTTCGCGAGTCAAATCTTCCGGGGGAACAAAGTCGTCTTCCGCAAAATAGGGCTTCTCCGGAGAAGCGGTCCATCGCCTCAAAAGTTCTCGGAAGCTGAAGGCGATGATACGTGTTTCGCCGTCACGCTCGACGTAGTATTCAAAGCGATCACAGGTATAATAATAGTCGTCGTCGATGCGATATTCTTTTCTACGTAGTCTAATAATCGTTCCGTCGGCAAGTACGGCGATGGGCCAGTAGCCGTCGTCGGTGAGATCGCCCATATGGTTTTCGGGGTCTTCCGGTTTGAAGGACGCGTCGGATTCTTCACACGCTTCTTCCAGTGAATAAAATCGCGCCAGGTCATTGTTCATTC
>CAZGYS010000470.1:0-5505 GCA_964530305.1 uncultured Leptospiraceae bacterium | reverse complement strand
GACGCGAGCGTCTGCGACTCCAGCTGGATCTTCACCTTCTCCTTGGCCTCGATGGCCTGGTGCAGACCGTCACTGTAGCGACGACCTTCCATGGTTCGACCGGTGAACTCGTCGATGATCACGACTTCATCGTCGTTTACGATATAGTCCACTTCGTCCTTGTAGATGACGTGGGCGCGCAAGGCGTTGTGAACACAGGCGACCAGATCCACGTGTTCGGGAGCGTAGAGGTTCTCGACTCCCAGATACTGTTCCGCCGCGTGGTGACCGTCCTCGGTCAGCATCACATTGCGTGCTTTTTCGTCCGAATCAAAATAATAACCGGGCTTAAGGTTGGGTTCTTCCTTACCGGGCTCCCGCTCCGGCATGGGCGCGGCGCCCTTTTCCGAGACGGCTTGCTCTTCGTCCGCCAGAATCTTGCGCACGGCCTTGTCGACGCGTCCGTAGATCTCGATGTCGTCCTCGGTGGGCCCTGAAATAATCAACGGCGTCCGGGCTTCGTCGATGAGGATAGAGTCCACCTCGTCCACGATGGCGAAATAAGGCTTTCGCATGGTGCGAAACTCGGCCTCGGTAACCATGTTGTCCCGCAGGTAGTCGAAACCGTATTCGTTGTTCGTGCCGTAAGTAATATCCGAACCGTAAGCTTCCTGACGGTCGTCGTATTCCATGTCGTGCTGAATGATGCCGACCGTGATCCCCAGAAAATCAAAGATGGGCTTCATCCATTTGGCGTCGCGTCGTGCCAGGTAGTCGTTCACCGTAACCACGTGCACGCCCTTGCCCGCCAGGGCATTCAGGTAGACCGCGGAGGTCGAGGTAAGGGTCTTACCTTCCCCCGTCTTCATCTCCGCGATTTTGCCGGAGTGGAGCACCATGCCGCCGATGAGCTGCACGTCGTACATGCGCAGACCCAGAGTACGCCAGCCGGCTTCCCGCACCGTGGCGAAGGCTTCGGGCAGGATGTCGTCCAGGGTCTCGCCATTGGCCAGGCGCTCGCGGAATTTGACGGTCTGTTGTCCCAGTTCCTCGTCCGAGAGTTTTTGCATCTCGGCTTCGAGTTCGTTGACGCGCTTAACCTGGGGCATCAACTTCTTGATGTCGCGCTCGTGCTTGGTACCAAACACGAGTTTCATTGCTTTCGATAACATTCCTGATTTGCTCCGGAGGGGTATGGGCCGATTTCAGGGGATGCGCTCCCGGGGCCCGAGGTAGGATTTTCTGCTTCCTTATTATACCAAATTTCGGGCATTGCGCCCAGGGGCGAGCGTTTTTCAGTCGTATGTAGCCGCCGGGGCCGTCCGAGGTCCCGGTTACGGCATCCTCTCCGGACGCCCCTCACGGGGCCCAGAGATCATGGGCCGTATGCAAGATTTCAAAGACCTTGCCGTCGTCCTTACGTCCCGTCCGCCCGGTGAGGTTCTCAATCCAGCGCTCCGGTAGACCGGCTCGGCCGTAGAGGGCTCCTACCGCCGCGCCGACGATGGCGGCCGCGGTGTCATTGTCCTTGGTGTCATTGACGGCCCGAACAATCGCCTCCTCCGGGTCATGGCCGTAGCGGCATAGGATGAGAAAAACACAGGGCAAGGTCTCCAGCAGATAGGCACCCGAATACCAGGAGTTGCAGGCTTCCACGGTCTGCTGCTCCGAGTCCAGGGCATGGCCGACTCGCTCGACCACGAACTTCCACATGGGACCGCGATACCCGCCATAGGCTCCGCCCCGGGGAGCGTAGCCGGTGCCCGTTTCCAGTCTTGAGGCGATTTCGCCGTAGCGTTCCAGATACCAGCGCGCGGGCGGCGCTTCGCTCATGGAGAGCAATCGCCACAGAATATCAATATAGGCGACGCACGCGGCGATGGAGCCGGTATCATTGTGCGTCAGCATGGCCGACAGCGCCGTGTCGCTCCACAGACCCGGGCTCGGAGTCCGCAAATGGGGAATGAGCATGGGCGCGATGCGCATGAGGGCGCCGTTTCCGGCCGAGGACGGACCGCTTTCGCTCCAGTGCTTGCCCTGCTTCATGTTGCGGCGAAACGAAGCCACCGTCTGGCCGATGCCGAAGATTTCGTGGCGACAAAATCGCGCGGCGACATGGGCCGGTTCGAAAGTCCGATCCTGGTTGATCTGGTCCAGGGTCCAGAAAGCCATTTGCGTATCATCCGAGGGATACCCGCGCGCATCCTTCGCGCGACGGCCTTCCTCCCCGCCGCGGGCGCTGTGATAGTCGCGGATATCGCCTCCAGCCGGGACTCCGAAACGAGTTCTGCGCTTTGCCGGCAGGAGACCTTCGCTGGGTCCGCCCAGGGCATCGCCTATGGCCAGCCCCAGCATCATGCCTTCCACGCGATTCCACAGGGACGGTCCCATTAAATCCGGCGCCTCGGGCACGGAGCGCAGAAAGGGGTCTTCGCGCAATTGAATCGCGCGACGCGAAAAGAGGTCCGCGAGGATGGACGACGATTCACTCATGCAAGTTGCCTTCCTTGAAAATTTACGAGGGCGTTCCCACGTCGATGGAAAAGACGGTAATGTCGTCCTTGATGGTCTGCTGCCCCAGGTATTCGATCACATTATAGACGACGTGCTTATTCAATTCATCCAGGGGCCAGTCCGCGGCTTCCTGAATGGTTCGCAGAAAGCGTTTGTGGCCGTATTCCTCTTTCGCCTCATTGACGTGTTCGACGATGCCGTCCGTGTACAGAATAATGCGATCCCCGGGCGTCATTTTGAATTCGCGGTTCTCGTAGGTTTCGCCGGCCATATCCAGGGCGCCCACCAGCAACCCCGGCGAATCGTACATCTTGAAGCCCTTTTTTGCCCGCACGTAATGCACGGCCTTTTGATGGGCGGCATTGGTATAGACGACATTGTGATCCCGATCGATCTTCATCATGAAGGCCGTGAGATAATCCTGGGTCTGAATTTTCTGGCACAGTTCCTCATTGACCTGTTTCAGGACCTCGGCGGGCGATTTGTCCGGAGCCACCGCCCGGGAAAAAGCCTGGTTGGCCGCCATGGTAATCAAGGCCGCCGGCACGCCGTGGCCGGAAACGTCCGCGATGAGCACGAAGAGCGAATCGCCCACGTCGAATATATCATAGTAGTCCCCCGAGACCTTGCCCATGGGCAGATAGGTTACGGCAAAGTTGAGCCCATTCCAGGACGGTAGTTCATCGGGCAACATGCCGGACTGAATCTCCGCGGCGAAATCCAGTTCCTGCTGGATGACGCGGTCCTTCTCCTTGAGGGATTGATTCACTTTTTCCAGGCGCGCCTTTTGTTTACTCAACTCGACGGTGCGTTCCTCGACCTTTTGTTCCAATTGCTTTTGATGGTTGAGTACTTTCTGAGACGCGTCGAAGAAGCCGTGGGACAGGCGCGCGAACTCACGATCCGACGAAGAGGAAAAGAAATCCGGATCCCGCCCCTTCTTAAGTTCCTGCGCGGCATGTTGCAATTCGTCCACGGCGATGAAGATCGACGAGAAGTACATGGCCGTCAGGGTAATCAGCAAGAGCAAGGCGAACAGCGAACATACCAGCACCCACCAGACCTTCGCCCGGGAGGCGTCCACCAGCAAGAGCGAATACAGAATGTAGGCCGCCAGCAAAATCACCGACAGCACCAGAATAAACTTGAACTTAAGCGAAAGCGCGTAGAGATTCGGCGGCCTCTGCCCCATCTCGAAAATCCTGCGCTTTAAGAGGGAGCGCACCGGCCCCAGATGCAGGTCCGCCGTGACGTAACAAAACTGTCCGTGAATGGGCAAGGCAATCAGGGCCACCAGGCAGTAGTGCAGCCAGTATTCGCCGCCCATGAAGAATATGTCGTAGAACACTACCGGCGAAAGGGTGATGGCCACGTCCGAAATGCTCGTGAAGATGCGCACAACGGGTATGCGGACAATCTGCTTATACAAAAGGATGTAGCGAGCGGCTCCCGTTTCCCCGGCGTCGCGCAGTTCACCGCCCTCGAACATGCGATTTACGCCGCGAATGATGGGCAAGGGACTGGGAATACCCAGGCCCCGGAGCATACCGTAGAGCACGGCATGTACCAACATGGCAACGGTCACCCCCGCGGCCAGGACGATGCCCAGCTCATTGGGCGGCTTGGCCACGGTGCCCCGGGAGTAACCGTACGCGAAACCCGCGGTCAAGACGGCCGTGGCCACGGCGTGCACCACATTGCCCGCGGCGAACCCGCCCCAACGTGACACCCAGTCCACGAAGGCCAGATACGGCCTTAACATTAAGACCAGGGCTCTCACGCGGACCGTCCCGGTGAAAGATATGCTCTCATGATTTCTTGTTCAGCCGTTCCTTGTTCAGCTGTTCCCTGTTCAGCTGTTTAAGGACGCGACGGCTTCATCTTCGGATTCGTAGATATCGAAAATGGCCGGTAATTTCATTAATTCAAGGATGCGGCGCACGGGAGGCGAGATGGCGCAAATCTTCAACGTGCCCTTAACTTTCTTAATGTTCGTCAGGGTATGCACCAGCGCCCCGATGCCGGAGGAGTCAATGGCTTCCACGCCGCCCATGTTTATCAAGAGCACATGCTTGCCCGAGCCGATGAGCCTGGTCACTTCCTCGCGAATACGCGGGGCGTTGCCCACATTGATTTCCCCGGATATTTCAATGACCACCGCGCCGCTGATTTCCCTTGTTTCCAGCTCCATATGTGCTCACCTTTTACTAAAGTACATAAAAAAGCAACTACAATCATTGACCGCCGGCCGATCCGGGCACGTCCGGTTTACCCTCGGTCGACCGCTCCCCGGCCGGTCGGTCTCCGGTCGAAGGCGGAATGGTTCCGCGAATCGCCAGGGCGGTAAACAACCAGAACGGAAGCAAGACTTCATCGTCCTGAAAATAACATTGATAGAGACCGGCGGCGAAGACGCACAGCACGCCCCACTTCCAGTACTCCTGGTCCAAACTCACCGCGCGCGACATCAGTCGATAAAACAGGAGCGCGAAAAAAATCAGGTACACCGTTCCCGCGGCGATACCGCCGATTGCCAGCAGATGAAAAACGTCGTTGTGGGCGTGTCCGCGCTGGATGACCGCGTAGGCGTACCAGAGGTGGGGATCGCTCTTGCTGAAGCGGAGAATGACGCGATTGATCTCGGCTTTGAATTCACCCGGTCCGACCCCCAGCACGGGATTGCGACCGATGATGTCGTGGGTGCCGCGCCACAGGAACGTTCGCTGCCAGTCCGTGTGCTTGGTCTGTCCGGTGAGGGCGCCGATGATTTTTTGAAAACGCCGCCCGACTCCCGGCGAAACCGTGTAAAGAGCCCCGGCCAGTAAAATCGCAATCAAGGCGATGGGTACCAGACGCAAGATCCGTTTCCCCCAGTACGCGCGCGTAAAGTAGTAGATGCCGCACAACACGGCCACCCCGATTCCCAGCAAGGCCGAACGACCATTGTTGAGCACCAGGATCCAGACCGCCGCCAACAGGACCAGGCCGTGGAAAATGATACGCGGCTTCAGG
>CAZGYS010000469.1:0-5505 GCA_964530305.1 uncultured Leptospiraceae bacterium | reverse complement strand
GGAACTTTTTTGAGGCGATGAGGTTGGCCTGCTTTTTTATAGCTTTCGCTTCATCGCGCCATGTTCTTTTCAACAAGCCCGCGCACACGACGAACAAAAACACCTTCCCACCCTTCCGTGCCTTCCGTGGTTACACGACTCCGTAATTCACGGTAGCCCCTCCCCGAATTGCATATCTTTCATCGAATTTGTCCCCGATTATCAATACGTTTTCCCCTCCCTTTGGTTTTTCTAATGTCGAGAACGGGCCTGGAGGTTCTATTGGTTTAAGTTAGGATTTCATGAGCAAGATGAAGGGCAAAATCGGAATCACGGCCATCGGGCTGGTTTTCACGCTGGCGGCTTGTTCAGCGCCGTCGGTGGACAATGCCGGAGATCCCACGAGCGAATCTTATTTCCTGACGCGGCTCATCGACGCGCTGTTGGGCCCGCAGGTGCAGGTAAATGTGACCGGTCTGACGGGAATACTCACGTTCAACGTCAACGGCGAATCGCGGACCATGAACGCTTCCGGTTCGGCGGCCTTCGAGATGGCCATCGGCATTCCGTATTCGTTCGCCATTACGCGCCAACCCAATGGGGGACTGTGCGTGGCGGATCGTAGCCGGGGCGATACGGGACGCGCGTCGTTCTCGGCCACGGTGAACATCAGCTGTCGTACCGTGCATTATGTCGGCGGCGATTTCGCGCAATTCAACGGCACGGCCCGAGCCGGGCTGGCGCGCCTGAACGTCGACGGCAGTTTGGATACCACGTTTGATATCGGCACGGGCTTCACGGGCGGTTCGGCCGCGGTGTATGCCATCGCGCAGGCCTATGACGGCTCGGGAGATATCTACGTCGGCGGCGATTTTACGGCCTACAATGGCGTGAGCGTTACGAATCTGGTGCGCTTGAATAGTGACGGCACGCTGGATAACGATTTCGCGGTGGGCGGCGGCGCGACGGGCGGCCAGGTGAACGTTATTCTTCCCATGCTGGACGGCAGTGGTCGCGTTTATATCGGCGGCAATTTTACGACATATAATTCCAGCGCGTTGACGCGCATCGTTCGCGCGAACCCGGACGGGAGCGTGGACAACAGCTTCGTCACCGGCGCGGGTTTCGACGGCCAGGTGCGCGAAATCGCGGACGCGCGGGACGGCTCGGGCAAACTTTATGTCGGCGGCGACTTCGCCAATTACGCGGGTACGGGCCGGACGCGGCTGGCGCGTTTGAATTCGGACGGAACTCTGGATACGACGTTCACCGTGGGCGGCGGACCCGACGGCGACGTGCGCACCATCGCCCCTGCGCTTGATACGAGCGGAGACATCTACATCGGCGGTTCCTTCACCAGCTACGACGGCAATGCCGTCAATCGCATCGCGCGGGTGAACTCGGATGGTACCTATGATACGGGCTATGTGACGGACGGTTGCGTGGGGATTTCCCATCGCATTCTGGCGCTGGAAGACGGCGGCAATGATATTTATCTGGGGACCAGCGCAACCATGTGTCGTCAGGGAACCGCGGTCGGTCGTACCGCGCGCTTCAATCCCAACAGCACCATTGATACGTCTTTCGATACAAGTCTCGGTTTCGACAATACGGTCTTCGGCATGCGTTTTCATCCGGCGGGTGACGGTTCGCTCTTGATGGTGGGCACGTTTACCACCTACAAGAGTTCGCCTCACGTCGGCGTCGCGCGCGTCAGCGCGAACGGAACCGCGGACGCGACTTTCAACGCGGGTACCGGCGCGACCGGCGGCGGAGCCACGGTCTATACCATCGATCGAGGCTGGTATACCCAACCCGCCAACCCCGTCGCTACGATTCAGAAAGGAATTTATTTCTTCGAAGGCAACCCGGATACCATGGGAAATATCGGCGGACGCTCCGGCGCCGATGCTGCCTGCGCGACGGCCGCCGCAAGTCAGCCCGAACCCATTAAGTCTTGTACCGGGACCAGGGCATTCGCGTCGTTCAGCGCGAGCGATTCCATCGCGAACATGCCGACCACATACGGCTTTTCGGCCGTGGAACCCGTCTACGGACCCACCGGAATCGGAATCGCCTATAATTGGAACAGCATCGCGAATCCCGGCTCGGTAAACTACATCCGTAGTTTTTCGACCGCCGGCACCGTAACTACGAATGGTCTCGTCTGGACGTTCTCGGATAACACCGGCAACTTCGACGCTACTAATAATTGCACCAATGGAACTTCCAATGGAGGCGATAGCGGCGCGACGGGACAAAGCACATCCACCGGAACGACAGCTCTGCTTTTACTTACGCGTACATGCAGTCTGACGGATCAGCGCCTCCTGTGCGTTTGCGCCGTGGAATAATCATAATGAGGCCGAGCATGAGCAAGATGAAGAGCAAAATGGGAATCACGGCAATCGGGCTGGTTTTCATGCTGGCGGCTTGTACGCCGACGCCCGTGGACAATGCCGGAGATCCCACGAGCGAGTCCTTTTTTCTGACGCGCCTCATCGACGCGCTGCTGGGCCCGCAGGTTCAGGTCAATGTGACGGGTCTGACGGGAATCCTCACGTTCAACGTCAACGGCGAATCGCGCAGCATGAACACCTCCGGTTCGGCCGGCTTCGAGACGGCCATCGGTATTCCATATTCGTTCGCCATTACGCGCCAACCCAATGGGGGACTGTGCGTGGCGGATCGTAGTCAGGGCGAAACGGGACGCGCGTCGTTCTCGGCCACGGTGAACATCAGCTGTCGTACCGTGCACTATGTCGGCGGCGATTTCGCGCAATTCAACGGCACGGCCCGGGCCGGACTGGCGCGCTTGAACGCGGACGGCAGCCTGGATACCACGTTCGACATCGGCACGGGCTTTACGGGCGGTTCGGCCGCGGTGTATGCCATCGCGCAGGCCTATGACGGTTCGGGAGATATCTATGTGGGCGGCGATTTTACGGCCTACAATGGCGTGAGCGTTACGAATCTTGTACGCTTGAATTCGGACGGTACGCTGGATAACGATTTCGCTGTGGGCGGCGGCGCGACGGGCGGGCAGGTGAACGTTATTCTTCCCATGCTGGACGACAGCGGCCGGGTCTATGTGGGCGGCAATTTTACGACTTATAATTCCAGCGCTTTGACGCGCATCGTTCGCGTGAATCCGGATGGGAGCGTGGACAACAGCTTCGTCACCGGCGCGGGTTTCGACGGCCAGGTGCGCGAAATCGCGGACGCGCGAGACGGCTCGGGCAAATTGTACGTAGGCGGCGACTTCGCTAATTACGCGGGCACGGGGCGGACGCGCCTGGCGCGTTTGAATTCGGACGGCACGCTGGATACGGCTTTCACCGTTGGGGCAGGGCCCGACGGCGACGTGCGCACCATCGCGCCGGCCGTGGACACGAGCGGGGACATCTATATCGGCGGGTCCTTCACCAACTACGACGGCAATGCCATCAATCGCATCGCGCGGGTGAACTCCGACGGATCCTATGATTCCAGTTTCGCCACCGACGGTTGCGTGGGGATTTCCCATCGCATTCTGGCGCTGGAAGACGGCGGCAACGACATCTATCTGGGGACGAGTGCTACGACGTGTCGCGTCGGGACGGCGGTGGGTCGCACCGCGCGCTTCAATCCCAACAGCACCATTGACACGTCTTTCGATTCAAGTCTCGGTTTCGACAATACGGTCTTCGGCATGCGCTTTCATCCGGCGGGAGACGGTTCGCTCTTGATGGTGGGCACGTTTACAACCTACAAGAGCTCTCCTCACGTCGGCGTCGCGCGCGTGAGCGCGAACGGAATCGCGGACGCGAGTTTCAACGTGGGCGCCGGCGCGACCGGCGGCGGGGCGACGGTCTATACCATCGATCGAGGCTGGTATACGCAACCCGTCAATCCGGTTGCCACAGTGCTCAAGGGCAATTATCTCTTTGAGGGGGCCTCCGCCCAGAATGGTAATCTGGGCGGGCGCGCGGGCGCGGACGCGATTTGCGCGGCGGCGGCGGCGAGCCAGCCCGAGCCCATTGCTTCGTGTACCAATGTGCACGCGGCAATCTCCATGGCTGCTTCGGACAGCCTGGTGGACATGCCTACCAATTACGGTTTTTCCACTACGGACCCGGTTTACGGGCCGACGAATATCCCCGTCGCCTACAACTGGAGCCGCTACGGTCAGCCCGCGGCCACGGCTCATATTAATAGTGTTAACGCCGCGGGCGCGGTGTCCGGCGTCGGTTTCGTTTGGTCCTTCAGTAGTCCCTTCGGCGTCTACGACGGCATCAATAATTGCTCGGTGGGAACCACCGCTAGCGCCGGCGCTAACGGTCAGGTGGGCAACACCAATGCGACGAACAACACCGCATTAGCCTTGTTGGCAAGTACTTGCGACCAGAATCGATTTCTTGTCTGCGTTTGTTCGGTTCAGTAGAGCGCCGCGTTCAGGAGCATGTGCACCGACCCCAGGTGATGTTTCGTGTGCGAAAGCGTAAAGAAGAGCCCTTCGCGCACGGTTACAAGACCCACGTAGGGTAGGGGCAGGCGGCACATGTCCATTTGTTCCTCGGTCAGTTTTCGCGCGGCCTGCACCAGGGGCGTGGACTGATTTCGAAACTCCGTCAGTATGTCGTCCACGCCGGTGTCCGCTCCGATCACCAGACTGTCGCGCAGACTGGTCATATCGCCTCCGCTCTGTTCGTTGAACGCCCGAATCTTATCCACGCCCCGGGATGCATGCAGGTCGACGTAGTCGGAGGCTTCGTCCGCCAGCCGGGGTACAAAGGGCGGAAAGGTTCGCCAGGGCGCGCCTTCGCGAGCGGCGATGTAGTCCCGTTGAAACGTTTCGGGATCCCGGGAGTCGACGGGAGACTTTCCCCAGCGTCGCAGGAGAATGGCGGGACGTCCGATGAGTTTGTTGAACGGCATGTAGGTCAACGAAAGGTGCTGAATCTCCTCGGCCGGAGACCATTTTTCCGGCTTCGGCTTGTGGAAAAAAGTCTCTCGCTTCGCGTCCTTACCGACTTCCATTAATTCATCGAAGGCCGCGGTTAGATTTTTTAGTATCGTTTCCTTGTTCATTTTCGGTTTCTCCTTTCCATTCGTCGTTGGGCGCGAACATAGATGGGTAGGACGCGTTCGTAATTCGTGAAAAACGATTTCGCGTCTCGCCGGGCCATGTGGGCCATGAGATATTCCAGATGAGCGTGCCAGCTTGCTCCCGCTCCCGGCACGTGGTTGGTGGGGATGCGACGATGAGTCAGAACCAGCAGCGTACTTTCGCCCCGTTCCTCAAGTTCGAAGATTACCTCGGATTGTTTCAGGGCGTCGAACTTCTCGGCTTCCGCGGGACTTTCGTCGGGAGGAGCCAATCGCCAGGTGTAGGCCAGTAGCCGCGGCGGTTCACAGCGGGTGACGATGCCCCGCACCAGTACGTCGTTTCGAATGGGCAGCTCATCGCTCGCCTGCGAAAGAGAGATATCGGCGCCCACGCGACTCTCGACGAAGCCGTCCACCAGCCAGGTCCGCAGCTTATCG
>CAZGYS010000468.1:2726-5526 GCA_964530305.1 uncultured Leptospiraceae bacterium | reverse complement strand
CGAGACGATACCCGTGGGCACGGCGATAATCGCATACCCCAGAATCATCACGAAGGCCGCCAGGGCCCGACCCAGATCCGTCTTGGGCACCACGTCGCCGTAACCTACCGTGGTCAGCGTTACAATGGCCCAGTAGACCGAGCGCGGGATGCTGGTGAAGTCGGTGCCCGGATTATCGCGCAGGAGATTTCCCTCCACGATGTACATCACCGTGCCGATGACCGTGACGATGATGAGCACGGCCACGAAGAAGACCGTAATTTTGAAACGACTGGCGCGAAGGGCCCTCAGTAATTGTCCGGCTTCGCCCAGGTAGCGCGCCAGCTTGAAGACGCGAAAGACCCGCAGTAATCGCAGTACGCGAATGATACTCAGCGATTGCGTGCCGGTGAAAATCAGCCCCAGGTAAGTCGGCAGTATGGAAAGCAGATCCACCAGGCCGTAGAAACTTAACGCGTATCGCCAGGGGCGTCGCACCGTACAAATGCGCAGGATGTATTCGATGGTGAACAGGATCGTAAAGGTCCATTCCAGCATGCGCAGAATGAGTCCGTATTCATCATTGATGCGCTTCACGCTTTCCAGCGACACGGCCAGCACGCTCATGAGGATGGCGGCCAGCAGGGCGATGTCGAACGCCTTGCCCATGGGCGTGTCGGCTTCGAAGATTACGCGATGAATGCGACGACGCAGGGAATTAACCCGCCCGTCTCGAAAGTCGGGACCAATTTCCGCCCCGGTGGCCAGGATAACCGCTTCTTGCCCCGCGGGCGGCCGGGCACGGCTGGTCGATGGTGAATCGCTGCTCATGACAATTAAAGGAACCAATCGGCCGCGTTTTCGGTCAAGCAGTCTCGGACTCATGAATCTTGAACGCATGGCGGAGTGTTTTCTCCTTGCTCTGTGAGGCCCTTGAAAAATCGTGGCAATTTCCATTTATTCTTCGAGCAGGAACTACACATGCCCAAGACTTACTTAATCACCGGCGGCGCCGGCTTTCTCGGAATCAACCTGGCCCGCTATCTGCTGGCGAAAAAACACAAAGTCGTATCCCTGGATATGGCGCCCTTCGATTACGAAGACTGCATGGACAAAGTTAAGATCGTCACCGGTGATATTCGTGACCGGGCCAAGGTCGATGAAGCCATGAAAGGCGTCGACATCGTAGTGCACACCGCGGCGGCCCTGCCCCTCTATACCAAGGAAGAAATTTTTACTACGGACATCGACGGCACGCGCAATGTGATCGAATCGGCCCACGCGCACAAGATTAAGCGCTTCGTGCACATCTCCTCCACCGCCGTCTACGGCATCCCCGATCACCATCCCCTTCTGGAAGAAGACAAGCTGGACGGCGTCGGTCCCTACGGAATCGCCAAAATCGAAGCCGAAAAAGTCTGCGAGGAATATCGCGATAAAGGCATGACCGTCTGCATCATTCGCCCCAAATCCTTCATCGGTCCCGAGCGCCTGGGCGTTTTCGCTCTGCTGTATGACTGGGCCAAGGACGGCAAGGGCTTCCCCATGATCGGCAATGGTAAGAATCGCTACCAGTTGCTCGACGTGGAGGACCTGTGCGATTCCATTTATCTGGGCGCTACCATCGCCGCCAAGAAAGCCAACGACACCTTCAACATCGGCGCCGAGGAATTCACCACCATGCGTGAAGACTACCAGGCGGTCCTGGACGACGCCGGCTTCGGCAAGAAAATCCGCGGCTTTCCCGCCTGGCCCATGATCTGGACCCTGCGCATCCTGGAAGCCATGAAGCTTTCGCCCCTGTATAAGTGGGTATACGAAACCGCCTCCAAGGATTCGTTCGTTTCCATCGACAAGGCCAAGACCCAGCTGGGATACAAACCGAAATTCTCAAACAAGGACGCCTTGATTCGTAACTATCGCTGGTATCTGGAAAACCTGCAGAAATTCGAGAACCAGTCCGGTGTTTCTCACCGCGTACCCTGGAGCCAGGGCATCCTGAAGCTCGCGAAAGTTTTCTTCTAACAATCACGAAAGAAAGTTAACTCAAAAAATAGAAAAGGCCCGGGACGCATTTTTTCGCTCCCGCCGCCGGCGCGACGATATAATTCGCGCGCCAAGCATTTGCTATCGATGGACACCCGGGGGCACGCGCCCCCGGGTTTTCTTTGTACGAGCCAGGGAAGGAGCGCCGCTCCCTCCCTGGGACCCTCCCACGCCGGGGGTTGCGAATCCCCCGGACCCCCAACCGCTTTGTTGGCTTGATTTCGCGGATTGCTTTACTCTGGACGGTTGCTTGCGGATCGGGACGCGTCCCTGATTGTCAAGTATTTTTTTTTGCGCGCGTGTTGTTTCGCATTCTCGAATTGATTGTCGTTGCAATTTTCGTGCATCAGGCGTGTAGGCCGTTTTTGGAAATCGCTCGCCCGACGCAGGGAGGGGACGGCGTCCCACTCCCTGGTGAGTGAGTTATTTTCTTTTTTTAACGATTACCTTTCGCGCGCCGCTGATGGTAATTTGGCGACCATCGATAACGACGGCGCCTTCCATATCGGCGTAGAGCGATTGCAATTGCTCGTCCATGCTGACCACCATTTGAACCAGGTCCTCCGCGTCGGACACACCCAGTTCCTTCTCCAGGCTTTCGCGCTCTTCGTAGAGCGCCCCCAGTTGTTCTTCCAGGCTGGCGACCATCATGGCGTGTTCGTCATTTTCACCGGCGGGTTCGCCGGCGACGGGCGATGACGTTTCCTTTTCTTCGTAAAGAATATTCAGTTGCTCTTCGAGACTTGAAATCATCAACGCGATTTGCTCGGGGTCG
>CAZGYS010000468.1:0-2716 GCA_964530305.1 uncultured Leptospiraceae bacterium | reverse complement strand
TCTTTCCCTACTGACGTCCCCACGGCCCGCGTTAATTCTTCCCGCTCCTCGTAGAGCGCATTCAGTTGCGCATCCAGGCTCTCCACTGCCTCCGCCATGTCGCCGTTTCGGTTGATTTCACCGGCGGCGTCTCCCAGTTCCCGCGACAGTGGTTCGGCCAGGAACTTGTCGATTATACCGGCCTCGGCTTCCGTAAGGAAACTCTTGAGGAACGCCACCAGTTCGCTCAACAGCGAAGCGCGATAGCTTTCGACCGGGTCCGCTTCGCCGTATTGAAACAGGGAAAACTGCAACATGGTATTGAGCATGAACCAGTGGCTCTTGAACTCAATATACTGATTGATCAAGGCCCGACGCCTTTCTTGCTCATCGTCCACGGGCTCGATGAATTTCAGAAAAGCGGACCATTTTTCGGAAGCCCAGCGCTCCAGCTCGGACTTTTGCTCCGGGGAGAGCTCACTGGTCTCCAATGCTTCTCGACGAGCAGCCTCGATGCCCGCCTTCTCATATAGTTCACGCAATTGTTCCGCGTTCATTCGGATTGGCTCCTCATTAACCGTTCAAATCGCGTTCTTCTTAATGAAGACCCAGTTGACGCCTTGCGATGCTTCGCGATACATAAAGACGCGCACGTTCGTGGGCTTCATGCGATAGGTAAACGTATAATGAAAGAGGGTTTTCAGCGAACCGGCGCTCACGCCGCCCTGGAACGTTCCCATGAAAAGACGATTGTTCGTGCACGGGGCGATGTCGTGAAAAAAGTTTTTCCCTTCCGCGTCCGCCGGCGCGATGTTCGCCAGTTCGGACTCATACTTATTGTAGAACAAAATCTTTCCGGCGTCATCCAGCTTGACTACGCCGAAATCCATTTCATTTAATTGCGTGGACGACATCTGGTGAATGCCGGCCTGGACTTCAGGCGAAACGAAATTCGCGGACGACTCCGCCTTGCGTTTACCGATTTCTTGAAATTTATTAAGCAGGTCGCTCATGTCTTCTTCTCCATGGTTCTCTCACTCGCATTGTTAATTTTACGTTAAGCGAATGGCGGTACCCTTTACCTTCTACAACATGCGAAATGAAATTGCGCCCGGGCGACAAGGGAAAAAAGTCGTCGAAGGATGTCTTCACCCGCCCGTAATAAAAAAAGCAACCGACTGTCCCATTTAATCACGCTCGAAGAACGCCTCCGCTGTGAAGATATTGAAAAGCTTGCGAATGCGTCCACCTTGAAGATTCGCTTATCGCCGGAACTACTGAAACAGGTACGCGACTCCCATTCAGCACGCTTAAAAATTGAGCAAAGCGAAGATACGACATACGGTATAAACACCGGCTTCGGCCCCCACGTTAAGTTTAACGTAACCGGTGATTTGTCCAGGGATCAGGCCCAAGCCCTTCTGGCACATCTCGGCGTCGGAACCGGAGCGGCGGCACCGCGCGAAGTCGTCCGGGCCACGATCCTTTTACGAGTGTTGACCGTCAGCCGAGGGTTTTCCGGCATTCGCCTGGGTGTTCTACGGGCGTACGCGAATCTGCTTGTCAACGAAACCCATCCTTTCGTGCCCGAAATCGGCTCCCTGGGCGCCAGCGGCGATTTGATTCCATTGAGTCACATCGCCCGGAGCTTGTTTACGGATGCTCATCGCTTGCGCCTGCAGGCCCGCGAAGCCCTTGCCTTAACCAACGGCACGTCGTTCAGCGCGGCCATGGCCGTGCTCGCCGTCGCGCGAACCGAGCGCCTCCTGCTCACGTGCGAAAAACTGGCGGGCTGGATGCATGCGTCCCTTTCAGCCTCCCTGGAGGCCCTGGACGAAGGGCTACACGCGGCCGGAGGTCATTCGACGCGCGAAAGCAGCGCCGCCAATATTCGCAACGCAGCGCTGGAGCTGCGCCCGAAATGGCAAGCCCGCGTCCTGCAAGAGCCCTATTCCATTCGCTGCGCTCCGCAGGTCCTGGGAGCTTGTCGCGCGAACCTGCAGTACGCTCGCGAACGTTTGCAGGACGACCTGACCGGCGTCGACGACAACCCGCTGATTTTTTTCAACGGCTCAGAGCCCCGGGCCGTTCACGGCGGAAATTTTCACGGCCAGCAAATCGCCTTCGCCGCGGACGCCTTGAATCAGGCCCAGACGCAGGCGGGACTTCTACTGGAAAGACAGTTGGACTTGCTCATGGATCCCGCGCGCAATGGAGGAGCACCGCTGCTGCTGGCTCCCATACGCGGTCGCAGCGGTCTAGCCGGTCTCCAATTGACGGCCACGGCTCTCGCCTCCGAAATGCGCGGCGCCAATGGTCCTTTCGCGAACTTCAGCATTCCCACCAATGGGGGTAACCAGGACCTGGTGCCCATGGCGGCTCAATCGGCGCGCGGAGCCTACCAGCAGACGCGCCGGCTGGCGGAACTCGCCGCATGTCTGGCGATGAGCCTTACGCAGATGAATCATTTGCGCGTGAAGGGAATCGCCTCCGGCCCCGTACTGGAAACACCTGATTGGATGCCGACGTTTCAAGGCCTGGACGACGACCGCGCCCTGCACGACGATCTAAAACGCATCGCCGACGAATTTCTCGCGCTTCCACGCGGCGGGTGATATACCAGGACGAAAGCGAAAAGAAGAGCCGACACCGTTAAACGACACGCCCGGCGCGAAAAAATTTTGACAAACAAGAAATCGCTCCGCGGCGCGAAGCAATCATCCAGTATAGACCGGAT
>CAZGYS010000467.1:0-5557 GCA_964530305.1 uncultured Leptospiraceae bacterium | reverse complement strand
CAGGAGCTCCCTGCCCGAGCGTTCGAAGCGCGCGTCGCCGTGCTCCACCGCCCAGCGCGCGAGCGCGACGCCGATTCCCCCGCGCCGCTTCCACGCGAACTTCCTCGCTTCGCACGAGGAATAGAAAGCGCGGCTGATCTCCCGGGACCTCACGCATGTACTTCAGGGCGCGGTCATGGAGGCGCAGCAGGCGCGCCTTACGAGCGGCAAGGAGGAGCAAGCGCGTTCGACGATCCCCGGGCTCGTCGATTTTCTCCAGCACGGCCTCAACGGCTTCCAGGATTTCCCGATCCGTACGCTCGGGGGTATCCATGGCTACACTATGCCGTGGTCCACCGCGTAGCGGGTGAGGCCGGAGGCGTTGCGAATATCCAGTTTGTCCATGATGTTCTTACGGTGAGTTTCCACCGTGCGCACGCCGATGTCCAGATCGGAGGCGATTTCGCGATTGGTTTTGCCCGAGGCGATGAGTTTGAGCACCTGCGTCTCGCGCGGCGTCAGCAGGGAAGTCGCCAAACCGTCGCGTACGCGCATGTAGTCGTCGGCGATATGGGACGTCAGCTCGGCCGAATATGATTTTCGCCCGGCGCGAATTTCGCCGATGGCCTGGTGCACGCTCTCAAGCATGTCGTCCTTCAAAATGTAGCCGTGCACGCCCCGGGATACGGCTCGTCGAAAGAACTCCTTTTCCTTGTGCATGGTAAGAATTAAAACGCGCAGCTCGGGAAACTCTTCCTTCAAGTTGGAGAGAATTTGCAGTCCGTTCATGCGCGGCATGGAGAGATCGAGTATGAGCATGTCGCACGGGTTTTCGCGAAGGATGGAGGGTAGTTCTTCTCCGTCCACCGCCTCGGCCACCACGCGCAGGGATTCGTCCTGCTGAATCAGATTTCGCAGGCCGGAGCGAACCACGGGATGGTCATCCGCCAGAATTATTCGATAGTGGGATTTCAATGCTTACCTCCATGCCCTGATTCGGCCGACTGCGCATATTCAGTCGACCGCCCAGAATGTCCGCTCGTTTACGCATCAGCAATAAACCGATTCCGTCGTCGGCGGCGCGATTTCGCGCTCGTGATTCCAGGTCCATGCCCTTGCCGTCGTCGCGAATGCAAAGGCGATATTGCTGGTCCGATATCTCTTCGCTGATTTCCACGACCTCGGCGCCGGAATGCCGCAGGGTATTGGACAAACATTCCTGCACGATGCGATACAAGTTAACGTCCCAGCCGTCCTCGAAAAAATCATCAATGCAGTCCAGCTCCACGTGAACCCGTAGTCGGCCCGGTTCCGCGACGGTTCGCGCCAGACCCTTGATACTCTGGCGCAGACCGATGCCGGCCAGTCCGACGGGACTCAAGTTGTGGGAGATTTCCCGGGTGCGGCCCATGATATTATTGCAATTCTCCATGATGTCCCGCTCGGCTTCCGAGGTCTCCCGGTTTTCCCGGGCCGCCTTGAGGGCCGCTTGCACCTGGAGTTTGAGCGCGAAGAGGGATTGACCCAGGTCGTCATGAAGTTCGTGCGCCATGCGACTGCGTTCGTCTTCTTGAATGCGAATCACGGCTCGTGCCAGACGTCCGACTTCCATCAGGCCGGTGAATTCCTCCGTGACGTCCTGCAACAGCATCATGAAAATTTTTTCACCCGCGTCGTTGCGCATGACCGAGACCGTCATGCGCGCCTGGATTACTTCGCCGTCGCCCCGGATGCAGCGGAGGGTGAGAATGGTGGACTCTCCCTTGCCGTCCAGTAGTCCGGTGATCTCCTCCAGCGCGTATTCCATGTCCTGGAGGTGAATGAATTCCGCGAAATGCATACTGGCGAACTTTTCGGCCGAGTAGCGCAGGATGGAAGTCATGGCCGGATTTACTTTTTCAAGGCGGCCGATGTGGGATGAAATACCAATGCCCATGGCGGCGAATTCGAAAATCCCGCGAAACAATGTTTCACTGCCGGCGCCCTCGATTGATGTTTCCCGATTGGACATTTCCTTCTCAAATCCGAAACAGTAGAAACGCGCTGCCTATGGCCAGGGCGTTGACGCACATGTGGGTTACAATGGGCGCCAGCACCCCCGGGCGCATTTCGCGCAGAATGCACAGTCCGGTACCCAGTACAAAAAGATACGGCAAGGCCACGTAACCCTGGGGATGCAGGACGGCGAAAATAGCGCCGGTGATCATGCCGGCAATGCCGATAGGCAGGCGCGTGCGCAGGTAACCATAGATAAAGGAGCGAAAAATAATTTCCTCGGTGATGGGCGCGATGATCACCGCCAGTATGAACGCGCGCAGGGGGTAGTCGGCGATTTGATTGGCGATGGGATGCGCGAATTGAGCGCCGTTGTCCGCGGCGTCCGTCAATTGAATGGTAATGAGCAAGGTGATCAAGGCGATGGGGAAAATAACGACGAAACCGGTAATCCCGAAAAAGACCTCTCGGGTGAATGAAACGTCTCGTTCCAGGATTAGTTCCCGCAGGTGGGCCTGGCCGCCTTCGCTCCGGGCGCCGCGAATATAAAAGATCATGGCCAGCAGGAAAATCAGCGGTATGTACAGTAACTGCCGCGCGGGAATTTTAACGGCGAATTGCTGAAACAACTCCTGCATCACGAATGCCAGCGGAAACATCATAAAGAGATAAAGGATGGGTGTTTCCAGAAGCAGGCGTCGTGTTTTCTCCGGAATGAGGGCCAGGGCAAGGTGGAATTGCGGGACCGGCTTGCGATAATGAAAAACCCAGAGCGCGATAATATTAGCCAGCATCACTCCCAGGAAACTCATGCCGATGAGAGTGAGCACCAGCAGCCAGATGCCGGCTTCTCCCATGAGCTTTTGTTTGAGCTCACCGACCTTTGCCGCGTTCTTGCCGACTTCCGCCTGACGCAGGAGGGCCAGGTTGCCCGCGGGAGACTTGAATATCTCCGCCGAGTCGGGGAGGGTTTTCCCCTTCAGATAGAGATCATTGAATTCGCGAACGATTTTCGCTTTGCGCGCGGCGGGTGAAAATTCCGTCTTTAATTCCTTCGGCGAAGTTCCCAGGTGACTCAAGATAATGTATTTCTGGACCAGGGCCGTGCCCCGGAAGTCCTGACCGGACTCCTCGAATCCGCGCAATTGCTTGCGAGCCATTTCCGCGAATTGCTTGCGCTCTTTTTCCGGGCCGATGCTGGCCCGTACCACTTGATAGGAGATAAACTTAATCATGAAGCGGAACTGGCGTTGTTCCAGATCGGGACCGGTTCCACCGGCGGGAGTTTCCCGCGCGGACTGCGCGTAGAATACCGCCGCGATTGCGAGGACCATCACGCCGAAACTCAGATTACGAATACTGAAAATTTCCTGCCGCGGGGAGTTATTTTCACTATTATTCATTCAGGTTAAGATCGTTCATAACGTCGCCCGGGGCAAGCAGGTTTCGGACCGATATTGAAACAAGCATGGAAATCATCTGCATCCGTCATGGAAAACCGGCTTTCCGGTATCCGCCCGCCGCGCAACGCATCAGCGGAGCCCGCTTCAATCGCCTTCTGGAACAATACGATGAGGCGGGTCTGGCGCCGGCATGGAACTCTGAGCGAGCTTATCTTCTGGAAGGACGCGTGATTTCATCGGACCTCCCCCGGGCGCTGGAAACCGCGGCTTTGCTTACAAAGCTTCCGGTTGATGAAATTGAAGTTGATCCCATGTTCCGGGAAGTGCCGTTGCCGCGCTTTCGGCGCGAGAAATCGCGCTTGCCCGCTTTCATGTTCATGCCGCTTTCCCGCCTGGGCTGGTTCACGGGGTGGATGGCGAGCCCCGAGGATCGCGGGGCTTCCCGCGCGCGCGTGAAGGCGGCGGCGGATCGCCTTGAGCAAATGGCCCGTGAGTCCTCCCGGGTCCTCCTTTTCTCCCACGGCTTTTTTCTGTGGCTGCTGGGCGGTGAGCTACGGGTCAGGGGTTGGACGACCACGAAACGAGGGCCCTATCGTTATCTGGAACGTGCTGAATTCCTGCGGACTTGAATCGCCGCGCGAGTAAAACTTGACCGAGCTCGGCCGGGGAGGAGCATTGACCCATGCGAAAGACGGTCTTTAATAATCTGGAAGTTGAGATTCGAGATCACCTGGGTTGGATTCGAATGAATCGCCCGCCGCTGAATTGTCTGACCGTCGACTTCATGGACGACCTGATTCGCGCGCACGAACTCATGGACGCTAGCCCGGAGGTCTGGGCCGTGCTGCTCACGTCGTCGAGCGAGAAGTTTTTCTCCAATGGTCTCGACCCGGATTATATCCTGGAGCGCACACCCGGCGAACGCGCGAAGGTGTTCAAGAAACTGCTGAAGATGACGCGGGTCATGTATGAATTCTCCAAGCCGCAAATCGCCGTAATCAACGGGCACGCCTTCGCGGGCGGCGCCGTGCTTTCCGTCATGGCGGACTTTCGCTTCATGGCCGCGGGGAAGGGCAAAATTTCCTTTTCGGAAACTCGCGTCGGGTTGACGCTTCCGGATCTCCTCTTGCCCATTATCGAAGCCGTTGTGGGGCCCGAGAACATGGTTCGCGTGGCCATGATGGGTGAAGCGTTTTCGCCGGAACAGTCCCTGGCCATGGGCCTCGTGGATCGAGTGGTGGAGCCGGACCAGCTACAGGCCGAGGCCGAAAACTATATGCGCGAAATTCTGGATACCATGCCGCTGGCCAGTATGCGTTCCGTGAAGGCCGGCATTCGCAAGCGAAGAGTCAAGATGCTTCGAAAAATGAAGCGCAGCGGCCTGCGCCAGATGCGCGCCTTTCTTACCGGCAACTTCGAGGAAGGCCTCACGGCCGTACGCGAAAGGCGAAAACCGGTCTTTTCAAACCCTTGAAAATTTTTCAGGATTCATAATTCGCATCTTTTAATTCTCCCGGCCGAACTGAACTTCTTGCGGTCGTCTTCTCTTCCGTCTGATCATTGCTCCTGACCGTGCCAGGCACGACCGGGAGTTGAACATTGTCCCAGAAGACCAGCGTATCCGTTTCCGCCGAAGCGAAATCATCATCGCCCGCCGCGGCGACGAAAGACGAGAAGAAAGAGAGTTCCGTCGCCGTCCATGAGGCGGCGTCTCAACGTGGTGGTTTCGCGGGGGGCGCTCCGCCGCCCAATGAATCCGGCCGCGGGATGCTCACGGGAGAGTTGCGGCGTCCCTCCTTTCAAGCGAAACTGCGACTGGGCGCGGTGGACGATCCCCTGGAACGCGAAGCCGATGCGATCGCCGATCTCGTGGTCGACGGCCCGGCTTCGAAGAAGCCCATGCCCCGGGCGAATTTCAAGGTCAACGCCGCAAGCGAATCGGCAGGCCAAACGACGCCCGGCGGAACTTCCACTGCTCCGGCTGCCGCAACCCCGGTTTCCACGGCGCCGAAAATCACTCAGGCTGCTCCCAGGCCGGTGGTCGCGCCCGCTCCCGTGAAACCGGCCGCACCGCCGAAGAACAGTCGTGCCGTAAAACCGTATGAGGAAGAAAGTGAGGAATTCGTCGATCACGACACGGAACAACGCATCGCGGGTTTGAGCGGCTCGGGTGAACCGTT
>CAZGYS010000466.1:0-5590 GCA_964530305.1 uncultured Leptospiraceae bacterium | reverse complement strand
CCAGGCGACCGGTCTGTGGCCGGCCTGGAAGCACGAATTGCGTCAGGCCGGGTTCGAATGTCGGGGGTCGGCGGGCGAGGGCAGCCCCGAGGCGGAGGGCGTCCAGATCAGTAATCGCACCTGGCCGGCCGGCGTAGACGTCCCCGAGGCCCTGGCCGAGATGCTGATTGTGCTGCGGCGATTGGAAAAAGCGGAGCTCAAGGAACGCGGCGGACGGTCCGCGGATAAAAACTGAAAATGCCGCGGATCATATGATCCAAGGCCGAAAATAGAAAAAAATACCGTGACAGCATCCGGAGTTTTACTTTCCTTGCTGATTACAAGCTGGCGAAATCCGTTAACTGAAACGCTCATTTATTGAACGCAATTACCACAAGTACTGAACATAAAAACCGCAAGAAAGACTAATTAAAGCGCCGAAACAGACGATCAGTTAATAGACTCGGGGGCATGGGAACCGTCGGAAGGAATTCAGGAGCAATTTATGTTTGATTTTACAAAGAGGGCCAAGCGGGTCATCAACGAATACGCTCAACAGGAGGCCAAGCGTCTGGGACACGACGTGATCGGTCCCGAGCATATTCTGCTGGGCCTGCTCAAGGAAGAGGACTCCGTTGCGATAAAAATACTAAAGAATCTCAATATTGACCTGAATGAGCTCAAGAAAGAGATCGAAAGGCGCTCTCGCCAGGGCGGCAACACCCTGTTGCTGGACATCTCGCCCAATCCGGACAAGTATCAGAAAATTATTGATTATTCCAAGGAAGAAGCCAAGCGTTTGAAGCACAATTACGTCGGCACGGAGCACATCCTGCTGGCCCTGCTTCGCGATAACAACAACCTGGCCGGCGCCGCGCTTTCCAATTTCAGTGTTAACTACTCGGTCATCAAAGGCGAAATTCTGCGCATCCTGGGCGTGGCCACCGCCGGCGCTTCCGGTAGTCGCCAGACGGCCGTTGAAAAATCGCGCACGCCTACGCTGGATGAGTTTGCCCGTGACCTGACTTCACTGGCGCGTGATAAGAAACTGGATCCCGTTATCGGACGTGATAAGGAAATCACCCGTCTGATCCAGGTGCTCTGCCGTAAGACCAAGAACAATCCCGTTCTGATTGGTGAAGCCGGCGTGGGCAAGACCGCCATTGTGGAAGGCCTGGCCGATAGAATCGTAAATCACTCCGTTCCCGATCTGCTCTTCGACAAACGCGTCATCGCTCTGGACCTGGCGTCGCTCGTGGCGGGCACCAAGTACCGCGGTGAATTCGAGGATCGCCTCAAGAAGATCATGCGTGAGATTCAGAACTCCACGCACATCCTGATCTTCATTGATGAATTACATACTCTGATCGGCGCGGGCGCGGCGGAAGGCGCCATCGACGCGGCCAACATGCTCAAGCCGGCCCTGGCAAGGGGAGAACTGCAGTGCATCGGCGCCACGACCCTGACCGAGTTTCGTAAGTACATCGAGAAGGACGCCGCCCTGGAGCGACGCTTCCAACCCATTCACGTTAAAGAACCTTCGGCCGAGGACGCGGTGCTGATTCTGAAGGGCCTCAAGAAAGCATACGAAGCCCACCACAAGGTGCACTACTCCGGGGACGCGCTGGAACTTTCCGTTAAACTGTCCGAGCGTTACATCAATGATCGCTATCTACCGGACAAGGCCATCGACATTATCGATGAAGCCGGATCGCGCGCGCGACTGGCCAACTCTTCGCGTCCCGACGAAATCGTCGAACTGGAGGATGAGATCAAGATTCTCGTTCAGAAGAAAGACGACATGGTTAAGGCCCAGGAATACGAAAAGGCCGCCCAGATTCGCGACGAAATCAACATGAAAAAAGAGCAACTGGAGGAGCGCATCGTCCAGTGGCAGGAACGCATCGCGGATTTCTCCGTGGATATCGTTCCCGAGGACATTTACGCGGTCATCAGTCTGTGGACCGGCATCCCGCTGGAAAAAATCGAAGAGGGAGAGGCCGAGAAACTGTTGCGCATGGAGCAGGAACTGGCTCATCGCGTAGTGGGGCAGGTCGAAGCGGTTGAAATGATCAGCCGTGCCGTACGTCGTTCCCGCACCGGTTTCAAGGACAACAAAAAGCCGTCAGGCTCGTTCATCTTCCTGGGACCCACGGGCGTGGGCAAGACCGAGCTGGCGCGAGCGCTGGCGGAGTTCCTGTTCGGCAATGAGCAGTCCATGTTCCGTTTGGATATGTCCGAATACATGGAGCCCCATTCGGTTTCCAAATTGATCGGTTCGCCTCCGGGCTACGTCGGTTACGATGACGCCGGTCAGTTGAGCGAATTCGTTCGTCGCAATCCGTATTCGGTAATTCTTTTCGATGAAGTCGAAAAAGCGCATCCGGATGTATTCAATCTGCTGCTGCAAATCCTGGAAGAGGGAACTCTCACGGACACCCATGGCCGCAAGGTCGACTTTCGCGATACCATCGTGATCATGACCTCCAACCTGGGCGCTCGCGAAATGCAGAAAGGTCCGCGTCTGGGCTTCGCCGAAAGTGAAGCGCAACAGAACAAGGATCGCAAGATGAAGCTCATCGATGAGTTGAAGCGTCACTTCAACCCGGAGTTTCTCAATCGTATCGACGAGATCATTACCTTCCATACCTTGAGCCCCGAGCACATTCGCCAGATCATTGATATCCTGGCGCGGGACCTCAACAATCGTCTGTTCGAGAAACAGATTCAGATTGATCTGAATGATGAAGCCAAGGATCACATCGCGACCATGGGATACGATGAAAAGTATGGTGCTCGTCCTCTGCGTCGCGCCTTGCAGCGTGAAATCGAAGACCACATGGCTACCCGCATGCTGGAAGGGGCCTACAAGGAACCCACTACCATCTCGGTTACCATCAAGAAGGACGAAGACGGCGATAATCAGTTGGATTTCAGCGAGTCCGGTTGGGATGATTTCGAGGAAATCAATCGCAAACGTCTGGAAGAGAAAGAGCGCAGAGAGAGCGAGGAGCTGAATCGCAATAAAAAGCTTAATTTTCAGACCGGCGGTGGTTCCGAGCGTTCCGCGGGCGGGGGCTCGGACGCTCCTCCCAGCGTGAAACCGGCAAACACCGGACAGGTAAATTAATCCGGTAGATCCACAGGCGTGATGATCGGCCCGGGAGCAGGCCTTGTTTTTCAAGATACCCGGTGAATTTCTTATTCCGGCTATATTGCTCGGCTTTCTGGTCGTGCTCCTGGCCGTGGTCGCCATTCGCTTTTTCAAGCGGCGATTTCAAACCAGCGGGTATGCCCAGGCCGAGATCATCCGCCTGATTCCTCGCTTTGACGAGGAAAACCCCCTGCGGACCCAGCACCTGGCCTGCACCTATGAATTTACGGTGCGGGACAAAATCTACACGGGGCAGTGTATTCTGCCCCTGAGTTGCTTCATGGCCACGGTGCTTCCGCCGGGGCCCGTCATAATTTATGACGTACGCGTCGACATGCCTGTGTTGATTTCGGACGATTTACGCGTTGTCGGGGAGGAATTGATCGAGCATCAATTGCTTGACTCCTTCCACGGTCCCAGGGTGCGCTACATGATTCGGGAACCTTCCCGCAACGACGTAATCGAGATCGGCGGTCTACGGGGACATAAGATACAAAATATCAGTAATAGCCCCCGCGATTGATTCGAATCATTTTTCGACCCCTTCGAATCCGATAATAATCTATGAAACCCGTAAATGGAGAAAGTCGAATGTTTGCCTTTATTTCCCGCGTTTCGCTCCGTGCGACGGCGGCCCTGATTTTAGCGGCCGTGTTCATGGCGCCGGGCGCTCGCACCAGTGTTTCCGCCCAGGACGCTCCGGCGGTGGATCCCGCTTTGACCGGTACGCCCACCAGCAAGCCCCCGCGCTATGACGAAGCCCTGAAGCTCTATCAAGAACAAAAGTATGACGGCTCCCTGGACGTAATTCGCTCCGTATTTTCGCTCACTTACAAGCCCTATCAAATGCGCATGCTGGCCGCGGCCAACTACAGCAAGCAGGGCAAGAACGCCAATGCCGTGGATCACATGGTTCGCTGTATCAAGGAACATCCCACCTTGCCCGAGCCCCGTGCCTTCCTGGCCGGTTTGTATCGCGGCATGGGTAAGTACGGAGCCGCTCTACGCACCGTCGCGGGCGGTTTGCGCGTTTCGAGCGAAAACACGGCCCTGCGCATGGAAGCGGCGCGCATTAACTATAAGCTCAAGCGTTACGGCGCCACCCGACGTCACATTCAGGTGGTCCTGAAAACCGATCCCAATAATTTCGAGGCCATTGTCCTGGACGGTTTGATCTTCCTGCGTACGGGACGTTATGAAAACGCGGAGTTTCGCTTTCGTAATGCCCTGACCTTGAAGCCCACCAACTCCGGAGCCCTGGCGGACCTGTACAATAACCTGGGTTATGCCATGGAAAGTCGTGGGGACGCGGCCCGTCGCAAACGCGAAAACTCGAAAGCCGCTCACTTCCACAAGAAAGCGGACGAGATGTATCGCTTCGCGCTGCAGACGCGCGCCGGACACGGCAAGGCCGAGGGCAATCGCCGTCGCGTACTGGCCAAACTGGCTTCCACGAATTCATTCAAAACTTCAGGTCGCTCTCCCTCCGCGGGTACCATCGCGGCCGCCGGCTCCCGGTGAAAACTTCCGCTGAACAGACCTCTCCGGTCACGCGGCCCTTGAAAGTCGGCATCCATACCCTGGGATGCCGACTCAATATTTTTGAGTCCGACGGCATCCTTTCGCGCTTCCAGGGCGCGGGGCGTTACGAAATCGTCCCCCTGGAAGAGGGGCCGGACATCGCCATCGTCAATACCTGCACCGTGACCGACCAGGCGGACTCGCGCAATCGCAATATCATTCGCGGCATCATCCGAAAAAATCCGGACGCTTCCGTGGTCGTCACGGGCTGTTTCGCGCAAACGGATCCGGAAAAAGTCAAGGCGATTCCCGGCGTCGCGCTGGTGGTGGGCAACGACAAGAAAACGTCCCTGTTCGATCTGGTGGACGAACTCGTGCGCGATTCCGAACTCAAGTCTCAGGAACGTCTGGCCGGAATTCAGGCCGATGTGCTGGACCGGCCCGGGCCCATTCCCTTCGCGCGAAGCGACGCGGAGCAGTCCGCCGACCACGGCGCGTCTCGTACATTCGGTGCGCCGCTGCCCGGTCGCGGGTTGCGGGCCCTTGAAAATCCTTTCGACTACGGCGATGCCGTCCCCCAGGGGCATACGCGCGCCTACATGAAGATTCAGGACGGCTGCGATCGCCGTTGTACCTATTGCAAAATTCCCCAGGCTCGAGGCGTGGGTGTATCGCGTCCCGCCGCCGAAATTCTCGAGCACGTTCGGCGATTGGACGGCGCCGGCGTTCCGGAGATTGTTTTGACCGGCGTCAACCTGGGCTGGTATCGGGATCGAGCCGGGGAGGGTATGCGCTTCAACGCTCTCATCGAGGCCATTCTGAATACGCTGGAAAACGGTCGCTTGCGTATTTCCAGCATCGAACCGTGTGACGTGGATGCCGGTCTGGGTGAGCTGTCCTTGCATCCCCGTTTCTGCGATTTTCTACACGTCCCCC
>CAZGYS010000465.1:0-5601 GCA_964530305.1 uncultured Leptospiraceae bacterium | reverse complement strand
AGGATGCGCGAAGAGTCCTTCACGCGTTTCAAAGTATTCACGGAGGCATTATTATGCAAATCGACTTTCACCTGGCGGGCACCTACGTTATCGCGCGCATGGCCGGCTTTGACCATGAACAAGCGCGCATCATCGGCTCCTGCGCTCAATACGTGGACGACGCGGCGGAGAACGGCGCGGTTCGTTTTCACGGGGGGTATCTATACGCGATGTACAGTTCCGCGCACAAGATGCTGGACTATCGTAATTTCGAAGAGTTGGCGAACCATCGCATGTGGATTCCTTTTCACTTTCTGCCCGGTAATAATAGTAAGGAGCTGGGCGACGGCAATGAAGACGCGCACATCGACCGGTTGCTCTGTCGCCCGGACAGCGCTCCCGCGCGCGAAATGCTGCGTTCCGTTATTTTGCAAGGCAACGCGCCTTATGGATTGCATCGCCTGGGCGTAGCCATGCACGTCTACGCGGACACCTGGGCCCACCAGGGTTTCGCCGGCGTGATTCATGAAGTGAACTCCGCTTCCAATATTCGCCAAATGGGCAGCCAGGAAGCCGACCCGGACATGACGGCGCGCGTGAGCAATTTCTTCGGAGATTTGTTCGACCGAGCAGGTAACGCGTTGATGAGCAGCGCCATGCCTCTGGGTCACGGCGCGGTGCTTAGTTTTCCGGACCGTCCCTATCTGCGCTGGCAATACGAAAACGGCCGCGGCGAAACCGTGCTGCGCGATAATCCCACGGACTTCATGACCGCCGCGGATCGAATGTGCATCGCCATGAAGCGCTTTCTCCAGGGCGACCCCGATGCCCAGGTCTCCGGGCTTACGGATGAGCAATCGGCGAAGCTGTATGAGATGATCATCAACACGACGGACGAATCCGGCGATGATCGCCTGGAGAAGTGGAAGGAGAGGATTCGCAACGGCGATTTCGGTTTCGCGCCCGCGGAGCTGGAATACGACGAAGACGCGTGGAAGCCCCGCGCTCTGGGAGAAGCCGAGGACGGCAAGTATCACTATCGCCCCGAGGATTTTCTGACCAGCGATTGGAAGCTCTTTCACGACGCCGCTCGGGCCCACGCCTACTCCGTGCTGTACGAAATCCTGCCCATGTTCGGCATTGTCGCCGCGTAATCGAGTCGGTCTCGCATCGTCGTCGCGGTTCACGCGCGGCGACGATGCGGGTAAGTAATTGACATGCAAGCCGTTGGTAACTTAGAATCGCCTCATGGCTTTAAGTACCAGGGCGCGCGAAATTCACACTCAAGTCGACAAAAAGACCACAAAGCTCGGTGATCTGCGGGCGCTGGCGAAGGAAATCAAAAAGGACCATGAGCTGGCCCTGGAGCTCTGGTCCACGGGGGCGTTTTATTCGCGTCAGTTGGCCATCCTGGTTATGGACAAGAAACTGCTTACACAAGCGCTTGTGGACCGGTTGGACAAGGATATGCGTAAGCACGATTACGATGAGCGCGTGCAGCTGATTGATTGGCTGCTGGCCAATCAGTTATCGAAGGACAAAAAGACCATCGCCCTCATGGAGTCCTGGGAGGGGAGCAAGTCGCCGCTGCAGCGCAGACTGTTCTGGTACTACCAGGCGCGTCTGAGATGGATGGGGCAAACGCCGCCGGACAATACGAAGAAATTGCTGGCCGCCATTGAAAAATCCATCGAGAAGGAAAAACCGGAAGTGCAATGGGCCATGAACTTCACGGCGGGGCAAATCGGCATTCATGAGCCCGCCTATCGCGCGCGTTGCGTAAAGCTGGGCAAGAAGACCGGTCTGTATGAGGATGAGGTGGTTTCGAAAGGGTGCACGCCGAACTATCTGCCGAAATTCATAGAGATCGAGGTTAAGAAACGCGAGAAAAAATAAATCGCCTTATGGCGATTCGACTTTCGCGTGGTGGTTAATTCAGGGTGTCGGGATCGATGCCCAGTTCCCGCAACTGTTCGGCCAGCGAATTCATTTCGGACTGAATCTTCTGAGTGGATGCCAGACTGGACGCGAATTTCGTGTCGCGGAAGATGTAGAGATAGTTATAGCAATTGCGCGTAACATCGTGCAACACTTCCACGACGGTGCGGCTGTTCATGCGATTATTGGTCATGACGCTGCGATTGGCGTGGGGGAGAAAGCGTTCGCCTACTTCCAGGCTCTCGACGGGCAGCGCCTTGGTTCGCTCCATGCCCTCGTTCGTATGCCCTTTTTGTTCATCCTCCGCCGCGCGGCTGTGGTTTTCCAGCACGGTGCGAAGATCCTCGGCGGTGCTGAGGAAAGCCTTGTTGGCGGATTTGATCATGGAGTGAATGGAACGAACCATGCCGTCCGTCGGTTCCACGCGCAGATCCGCGATGAATTCATTAAAGCTGTAGGAGCAGTTCGCGTTCTTTTTGATGAAGGCTTCCATTTCCCGGGTGATGGCGCTGATTTCCTCGACGTGGCGCTTGAAAAGCATGGGCTTGAAGATTACCGCTTCCTCCGCGTGTCCGCCCGTGCCGCCTTCCAGGGAAACGGAACCGGAGAGTATGGGCGCGGCGATGATGTCGAAGTCTCGCAGCGCCGTATAAAGCAGGCGATGGGGTTCCGTTTTGTGGGATTTCAACAGGCCTTCCGAGAGTTGCGCGCGGGGATAGATGTGCTCCACCGTGGCCTTGATCAGCGGATTGAGAAAGTCCACCTTGATCTTGCCGGCTCCGTCGAAGTGGAAATACTTCTGACGTAGACCGGCGATGTCCTTGATCTTGCGTTTCTTCTCTACGTATTTTTCCTTGATGGAGTTCGTGCGCGCGATGATCTTTTTCATGATCGATTCGGGCGCGCGATAGCGTTCGATTTCCGGTTTGCCGATTTTTAGTTCCGCGGCGACGGTATCCCAGGTTTCCACCTTCTTGCGCGAAAGGGAATAGAACGCCAGGATGGAATTCTTAAGTCCCGGCGTGCGGCCTTCCAGTCCCGTGATGAAGTTCATCATGGTCTTGGTCGTATTGGCCAGGCCGCTTACGGATTTATTTTTTCGGACGAGTTCCGGAAAGGTTTCCGTCAGGGTTTTCTTGTATCCGGGAAAGGAGAGCAGGGTGCCGTAGAACTTCTGCAGCTTGAAGGTTTCGCCCACGACGCGGTCGGCCGACTCCGCGGTCATGATCGAGGTATTAACTTTTATGAATTCATTGAAGAACTGGTAGGCGGCGATAATCGTATTGTACTGGGCGGGTTCCCAGACTTCCCAGGCGTAGGTCATGGCGAAGCGAAAGGACTTCACCGTGGCCACGACGTTTTCATCCTCCAGCTCGAAGAGCTTACGTACCGAGGGATTAATGGAATAGTTCAAGCCCAGCAGACCGGTGTTGATGGTGCCCGTGGCCTTGCCCCAGGTGGCCAGCTCACCGCCGAAAAGTTTACTGAGGAAACCGGGCTTCTTTTTGGCCGGCGCTCGCTGGGGTTGCTTGCGTTGTTGCTGGGCGCCGCCCCGAGGAGCCGCGCGCCTTTCGTTCTGGGGCGTTCCGCGCTCCGCCCTTTGCTGCTTATTGTGCCCCTCGTCCAGTTCCTGAATGCGACGAATGCGAACGAACACGTCCGTGGTGGCGGCGACAATGTCGTCGACCTTCTTTTGCAGATCAGGCGGTCGGGACTTGCGGTACAGATCTCCGAAGACACGATGCGCTTCGGTGGTGGATTGCGGTTCCATTAATTCCGTTGATTAAGGGGATTCTCCACCGTGCGCGAACCGGCGGGCGGGTGCCACGAGAACTTACTCTGCGAGATATTCTTAACGCGTGCTATGCGACTGAAGGAAATGGTCGTCGTGGAACCGGAGCGATATTGAATGCTGATGCTGCGCATAATGTAGGTGCGCGGATCCCAGGTGACACGCACTTGATTGATGTAACGCGAAGGATCGTCGGCCGTCAAATGGGCGCGATTGCCGCTGACGCGACTGGTAAAGCCGTTGAGCAGCCAGCCCAATCCGCCGCCGCCGCCGTAGGTGTCCTGTTTACCGGCGACACGAGACGCGGGATTGTAAACGGTTAAGCTGCGTCCGTCTCCGGCAATTACGCGTCCGCCGGACATGGAGAAATGAATCTTGCCGCGTTGATAGAAGAGGCTACCGCGTACGATTCCGGTTTCGGAACCGCTAATGCTCACCTGCGCCTGGAAGGACCCCAGGCTGGTCATGCGTCCCACCATCTTGCGCACGGGATCTCCGTCCGCTTGTTGAGAGCTTACGGCGGGGATCGTGAAGAAGACCCCCAGCCCGAGCATTATTTTTAGAGTTCGAAGTATAGTCCTGGATTTCACGATTGCTCCCACTGTGTTAAACATTCAGTCGACCGGCTGCTCTGGACGGCTCCCGGCCTCGAGTAAGCGTTGAAAAACGGTAAGAATATTAATCCGGTGTATCTCTGATGGGGACCTGTCACAAATTCGCATACTCTGTTAAAGAAGCAAGATAAAAATCGCCTTTATCGTGCCTCGTACGGCTCCGACCTTTTGCGATGCCGGCAACAAGTCCCACAATATGCGACGGGCCACCGGCATCCGTATGGATGGGTGGCCCGAGCTGTATCAATGGAAGGTTCGGGACTGAATCAGCCCAGAACCTTCTTGAATTCGCCGGTCAGGGCGGGAACGACTTCGAAGAGATCGTCCACGACGCCGTAGGTGGCGACTTTGAAGATGGGCGCATCAGGGTCTTTGTTGATGGCCACGATGTATTTGGAAGAACCCATACCCGCCAGGTGCTGAATAGCTCCGGAGATGCCGCAAGCGATGTAACAGTTGGGAGATACCGTTTTACCGGTCTGACCAACCTGGTGGTCGTGGGGAATCCAGCCCGCGTCTACGGTAGCGCGGCTGGCGCCCAGCGCGGCGCCCAGGGTGTCCGCCAGTTCTTGCAGCATGGGCCAGTTTTCGGGGCCCTTGATGCCGCGACCGCCGGAAACGATGATGGAAGCGTCGGTCAGTTGAACCTTGTTGCCGCCGGAAGCGTCGATGTCGCTCAAGCGAGCCGTAACATCGCCTTCTCCCGCGTCGGAAGCTTCGATGGTTTCCCCACCGCTGTGGCTGATGATTTCTTGAGAGTTGGGTCGAACGGTGATAACCGCGGGCGAGCTAACTTTCAGGTTGGCGTAGGCTTTACCGGAGTAGATGGGCTTTTTCAGCTCAACCGAGTCTACGCTGCCTTTCAGTTCTACTACGTCCGCTACCAGCACGGAGCCGGTTTTAGCCGCGATACGTCCGGCGATGTCCTTGCCCTGAATGGAGTGGGCCGTCAGGATGATTTTCGCGCCCTTGGCTTCGGCCGCGGCCGCCGCTACGTTCGCGTAACCCTGGGGGGTGTATTCGCCCGTGCCGTTCTTCAGAACAACGTCCGCGCCGGCGGAGAACAGTTCCTTGGCATGGTCGTCGGTTCCATTGATCAACAGAGCCGTTACCGAGTCTCCCAGGCCGCGCGCGGCGGAGACCATTTCACGGGAGATTTTCTTAAGAGCGTCGCCTTTCAATTCCGCTATTACGAGTACTGACATTATTAAAACTCCTTAATGGATTCGGTAGCTACCGAATTAGATGACCTTTGCTTCCTCGCGAAGCAGTTTGACC
>CAZGYS010000464.1:0-5613 GCA_964530305.1 uncultured Leptospiraceae bacterium | reverse complement strand
GCCGCCCATCCAGGGGTTGGTGAAAAAGGCCTTCTGAGCCTCCATCTCCTTGATTTTCGCGGCGATTTCCTCCGGCGGCAGGCCGCTTTGTTTTACCTGGTTAACCGAATACTCGAAGTAGGTCGCCATGAATTCGGGATGGATGTAGGCGTAAGTTATGGCCGAGGCGATGCCGAAGATTATGCCGGCCACGACGGCGATTCCCGTCCCCACGAGCAGTCCCTTGCCGAAACTCATGACGTCTCCCGATTGCGCGCGATACTTACGCATGCCCACGAAGATCACGCACAGGGACAACAGCATGGATATATAACCGATGATCTCGCTGAGGCGATACATGGCGGTGTTTTTCATATCGTAGAAAAACGTGGGCACGATCATCAAGACCACCAGGAGGCTTCCCGCCAGCGCGCCGAACTTTAATACGGTATTCTTCATTCTCCCAAAGCTCCTCTATTTATTTCTTGTGCCCCGGAAACTAACCGCTCCCCCGCGCGAAGTCAATCGCCCAAAAGGGTGATTGGGCGATTTTTTCATGCTTTGTTTCAAAAAAGTCGCCCGAGGGGCGCGATTTCTTCTTGCGCGACGGCGTTCGCCGGTTCAGACTCTGGTCCGGGCAAGACTCTTGCTCGGGAGGCATTCGAAAGCATGCAAGAAACCGATCCCAATGACTTTACCGCGGACCCGTCTTCGGGTTCCGCCTCGGGCTCAGCCGCGGACCTGCCGCCCCATCTGCGTGAACTGCGCGAGAGCTTGCTGGCATCGCAAGGTCCCGGGGCGTCCGACGAGGAACGCAAAGCGAAGATCCCCATCTGGCCGGATTTGATCCCGGGCTTACTGTCCATCGCCTTTTTCGCCTCCGTCTTCGGCGCCCTGGGAATTTTTGAAAACCTGCCGAAGATGGCGGGAATCGGACTGACCGGAGGAGCCTTCGGCGCCGTGGCGGGGGGCCTGGCCGCGTGGGGCGTCGGCCTGATGATGGTTCGTCATAGTCGGCGCCAATCGCATCGAAAAAGTAAACGGGACGCGTCGGCCAGCGCCCTGATTATCGCCTCGGATCTGGGACGTACGCCGTCAAAGAGCGGAGGCTGGGTTTACTTCGTGGTGGTTGCTTTTCAGTTCGAGGCCAATGGGAAGACCTGGACGGGCAAGTTTCGCGTGCCGGAAGGCATGGCCCACAATATGATGGGTCGCCATGAAAAAGTCATGAAGGAAAACCACCCGGGCAAGGTCGTCCGGATCCACTATCAACAATCGAATCCGGAAAACGCGGGGCTTTCGCGTAAGGGAAGCACTCCCTGGCTTTCGCTCTTCGTTTATTTGCTGGTGGGCGGACCAGTTACGGGTTTCGGCGTGCACATGTTGCGCGTGGGGATCGGCCTGCTGACCGGTTAAGAGAACACGAATTTACACCAATGAGGCGAATACGACGAATTTAATGGCCGGGAATCGTTGGGGCTCTTCCTTACGTGGCGAGCTTATCGAGTTGAACGGTTATTTTTTCGCGACGGTCCCCGCTCGGACCCAGCCGCCAATACCATTCGTGAACATTCGCTATATTCGTAAATATTCGTGTTCGATCAGCCGCTGGCCATGCGGTCTTTCACCTTGTCCAGGAGCTCCCGCATTTTGTCTTCGGTGATGGGTTTGTCCAGGAAGCCGATGGCGCCTTTTTGTTCGGCTTCCATCATCGTGTCTTTATCGCTCAAGGAAGAGATGACGACGATGTTGGCGCGGGGATTCAGCTTCAGCATCTTTTGCATGCAGACGATGCCGTCCATCTCGGGCATGGTGATATCCATGGTGACGATGTCGGGTTGTTTCTCTTCGAACAGACGCAGACCTTCCACGCCATTGGATGCCTCGGCCACGAGCTCCACATCGGGAAAATGGGCTTTCAGGAACTTTTCGATCACCTTGCGAACAATGGTCGAATCGTCTACAATCATCAATTTCATCAAACGGCTCCGGTTCACCCGCGTCTACGCGCGCTCATGAATAACCTAAGCGCGGTCCTTCTGGTGTCCATGGAAAAATTATTTGCGACTACCGAGGAGTTTTTCGACCTTTGACATGTGACCACTTCCCGGGGAAAATCCGAGTATCGCATCGTGCTGGCCGATGATCACGACATCATTCGCGGCGGACTAAAGGCGCGCCTGATGGAATTCGAGGAATTGAAGGTCATCGGGGAAGTAGAGAACGGTAATCAATTACTGGAACTATTGCAAGACGTGACGCCGGATCTGGCGGTGGTGGACCTGGGAATGCCCGAACTCGGCGGCATGACCCTCATCGAACGCGTACGAAATGAGCATCCCGACGTGCGCGTGGTCATTCTTTCCTCCTACGATGAATACTATAAACAGGCGCGCAAACTCCAGGTAGCCGGTTATATCTTAAAGAAGGAACTGGGGGCAAAGATTGCCCATGCCGTGCATACCATCGCCAGGGGCGGAACCTACTATTCCCCGGGGCTGGCGGTCGTCTCCGAACCGGGGGAAGAGCGCGCTCCGGGAGACGTTCTGCCCGAGGTGTTGACGGACCGCGAGCGCGAGGTGCTGGCTCTCGTGGTTCAGGGCAAAAAAAATACGGAAATCGCCGAGGCTTACGACCTGAGCCTGCGCACGGTGGAATTTCATAAGACCAATCTCAAGAAGAAGCTCAAGCTCTCTTCCACGGCCGAGCTGGTGCAGTACTCGATCAAGCACGGGCTGAGTTGAAAGTCGACGCCCTCAATTCACGCTCAGGGCTCCAATAACACCCTGAGGGCTCCAATAAAAAGTTTACATTTCCACGCGGGACCGGTTAATGGGCGACCTATGTCTTCCATAAAAATTAGAACCGAAAACCCGGCGGTGGAAGTCGCCTGGTTCTCCGACCTGTGTAACGGCGATTATGAATTCCTGGGGGTACCCGACGGCAAGCTGCGCTCCAGTTTCAAACACTGCGCCGATATCACGCTGACGGCCGACAAGCTCGGCTTCGGCAATATTCTGTTGCCGTCTTCTTATCAGGTGGGGCAGGATACGCTCACCTTCGCGGCGGGCGTGGCGCCCATGACGGAGCAGATCAGCCTGTTGACCGCCGTGCGTTGCGGCGAGGTTCACCCGCCCATGCTGGCGCGAGCCATATCCAGTTTGGACCACATGCTGGAAGGGCGATTGACCGTGAACATCATCTCGTCCGATCTCCCCGGCACCCGCCTGGAAAGTGAAGCTCGCTATAAAAAATCCGGCGAAGTCATCCAGATTCTTCAGCAGGCCTGGAGCGGAGAGCGTATCCAGTTCAAGGGCGAATTCTACGATCTCGATCTGCCCGCCGAACCCGTGAAACCCTATCAGCAAAACGGCGGACCGCTGCTTTACTTCGGCGGCATTTCAGAGCCCGCCCGCGAACTCTGCGCGCAATACTGTGATGTCTTTCTCATGTGGCCCGAGACCGAGGACAACATCCGCGAGACCATGGAGGACATGAGTCGCCGCGCGGAGAAACACGGTCGCAAGATCGATTTCGGTTATCGCGTGCACGTCATCGTGCGCGAAACCGAGGAGGAAGCCCGGGACTACGCTCGGCGATTGGTTTCCAAACTGGACGACGCCAAAGGGGAAGAGATCAAGCATCGCGCGCTGGATTCGAAGTCCGCCGGCGTGGCTCGTCAGGACAGCCTGCGCCAGGGCGCGGACGATGAAGGTTATATCGAAGAGCATCTGTGGTCCGGCATCGGTCGCGCGCGCTCCGGTTGCGGCAGCGCCATCGTCGGCAATCCCGAACAGGTTCGCGCCAAGCTTCAGAGATACATCGACATGGGCATTCGCGCGTTCATTCTTTCGGGCTATCCGCTCATCGACGAATGCGAACACTTTGCGAAGCACGTGCTGCCTCATATGAACACCACGCGCCTGGCCAAGGATCAAGGGCGCCTACCCGCCGCGGAACCGGTCACTCCGCTGACCACGGGAGCACGCGTCTAATGGCCGGTACGGAAAACAGGGCCCCCAACGGCGGCGTGGGTCGCCTGAAGCTGGCTCCCCATGGCCCCGAAATTTCTCGTCTGGTCTACGGCGTATGGCGATTGCTGGACGACCCGGCCGGCGCCGCGCCCGAACGCGTGGGTCTGAAAATCGACGCCTGTCTGGACCTGGGCATTACCACTTTCGATCACGCCGACATCTATGGCGGTTACGGTTGCGAAGCCGCCTTCGGCGCAGTCTTGAAAGAGCGGCCTGACCTGCGCGACAAGATGGAAATCGTCACCAAGTGCGGCATCATGCTGACGGATCCCGCGCGCCCGGCGAATCGCATTAAGCACTATGATTATTCCGCGCGCCATATCCGCGAATCCGTTGAGACGTCGCTGCGTAATTTGAATACCGACCGCATCGACTTGCTGCTGTTGCACAGACCCAGCCCCATGCTGGATCCCGACGTCACCGCGGAAACCCTGAAGGGACTCATCAGCGAAGGCAAGATTCTCCACGCCGGCGTTTCGAACTTTACGCCTTCCCAGTTCGAGCTGTTGCAAAGCCGCATGACGGACGATTCCATCCTGGGAGATTCCGTACCCGGCACGAGCGAAGGCTCCGTGGGGCAGGGACTGGTAACCAATCAAGTGGAACTCAGCCCCCTGGCGCTGGAACCGTTTCTGGACGGCAGCATCGATACCTGCATGCGTCATCGCATCGCGCCCATGGCCTGGTCGCCTACGGGCGGTGGTCGTATCTTTACCGGCACGGATGAACAGTCGGTTCGCGTGCGCGATTGTCTGGCTAAACTGGCGCTCAAATACAGTACGCAGCCCGACCGGGTTCTCTACGCCTGGTTTCTGGCCCATCCCTCCGGTATCGTGCCGGTGCTGGGCACGAATGATCCGGACCGGATTCGCGCGGCCGCCGAGTCCGTGGACATCGAGTTGGAATTGCAGGACTGGTTTGAAATCTGGTCCGCGTCTACCGGCGAAGAGGTACCCTGATGCTGGGGGGCATGGACCTGGTCGTATTTCTCGGCGCGTTGTTCGCCGTGATGATCGTGGGACTCATCGCCGGTAAGAGCGAGGATTCCTCCGAGGACTTCTTCCTGGCCGGCCGTACCATTCCCTGGTGGGGCGTGGCCGGTTCCATCTTCGGAACCAATGTCAGCGCCAATCAACTGGTGGGCATGCTGGGCGTGGGCTTTTCCATCGGTTTCGCTCAGAGCCACTACGAACTGGGCGCCATCGTGGCGCTGCTCATCCTGGCCTATGTGTTCATGCCCGTCTACGCGCGGCTAAAGATCTTTACCCTGTCGGAATACTTGAGTGGTCGCTTCGGCAACTTGAGCAGTCTGCTCTATTCGGTAACGTTGATCATTTTGATCATCGTGCAGATGACGGCGGCTTTCTATATCGGTTCGCGTTCCATCAACATCCTGCTACAAGGCGGTCCGGGCGAGATTGAGTTTGGTTGGTACGCCGCCGGAGTTCTCGTCATGGCCGTGGTCTGCGGGTCCTACACGATCATCGGCGGATTGAAGGCCGTGATTCTGACGGACGCAGTCCAGTCCGTGTTGATGCTGTTCGCGGGTCTGATGGTGGCATGGCTGACGTTTTCACAGCCGGAGGTGGGCGGCTGGAGC
>CAZGYS010000463.1:0-5618 GCA_964530305.1 uncultured Leptospiraceae bacterium | reverse complement strand
GTGCCGGTTACCGGCGCGCCAGTCCGATCCCGCAACAGGCCCGCCACTGTGACCGTCGTGGTGACGGAATTATTCAGGAACAGCGCCGGAATGGCCAATCCGCCGCGCGTGGAATCCAGGGCGTTCTCCTCGAATTTGAGGCAGCCGCTTCCCAGACACAATGATAGAATGAGGGCTCCGATAAGATTCGAATTTAGAAGACGGATAATGGGGGACATCTGATTCCTTGACCAGGGCGATAGTTTTCAAGTTCGATTGTCCCATAAAGTCACCAGGCCGGCCAGCGAAAAAATCACCGGAATATTTGATTTAGATTAGGAACAGCTCGGACCGGAGCGCGGAAGGGGCCTCTGCCAGGGCCGGAAATTGGGTTGCGGCGAGCACGAGGTCGTCGTCCCTGCCTTAATATGTCCGAATCGCCACCGCAAGTCGGTGACTCCGCCGCGCCCGAGGCCATGCACCTCTTTCAGGGGCCGTTTTATCGCCTGCATTACCCGGACGGCTGGGAAGCCGAGATCATCGAGAATATCCCGGCCTTTTATGATCCGGAGGGCGGGGGTGCCCTGCAGATTGTGGCGGCCCGCCGGGATCCCGAAATGCCCTTCGACATCGAAGCGGAAATGACGCGCTATCTGGAGCGCCACGGCATGGTCTACAGCGAGGAGCGCGTGGCGCGCTTCGACACCGCCATCGGCATGGAAGCCATGGCCTGCGAATTCATGCGCGACAATCGCTTCTGGCTGGTGCAGATGCTTTGCCGGGGCGATATGCTTTTATTAATACTCTTTAACTCGGACACGGTTCCGGATCAGGAGCTGGCCCTGAAAATTTCAGCGGTCATTCGCTCGGTGCAGGTGGAACCCCCGCGCAAGGCGACCGACGACGACCAGGACGGTTGACGCGCCGGAACTCCGGCAAGCCGATTCCAATTTGTGCTCAAATGGCCGACGAAGGAAAAGCTAAAAGAATTCTGACCCTGGCATCCGGTCGCGGTAGTAATTTCCAGGCCGTGGTGCGTGCCCTGCACTCGGGTGTGATTACCGGAGGCGATGCCGTCGGGCTCGTTACCGATCGTCCGGACACGGGGGCCGAGGAGTTCGCTCGCGAAAAAGACATCCCGGTCAGCGTCGTCGATTTCAAGTCCTTCGCCGACCGCGGCGAATTCGACCAGGCACTCCTGCGGGCCGTAAACGAATACGAGCCCGATCTGGTGCTTACCCTGGGCTTCATGCGCATCCTGGGCGATGTGCTGGTGGACACTTACGCGGGCCGCATGATCAATATTCATCCGTCTTTGTTGCCGGCATTCCCGGGCATTCGCTCCCAGAAGCAGGCGCTGGAATACGGCGTACGCATCACCGGGGCCACCGCGCACTTCGTCGACCGGGGCGTGGACACCGGCCCCATTATCTTGCAGGCCCACGTTCCCGTTCGCTCGGACCATACCCTGGAGGAACTGGAAGCGGATATCCTGCGTCGCGAGCACTACATCATCGTGGAGGCGACGCGACTGTTTTGCGCGGACGCGATTCGCGTCGACGGACGCAAGGTCGTGATTGAGTCGTGAGCAAGCCCGCGTTGAAGACGACAATCCGCGCTGCCGGTCCCATGTGGGCCGCCGGCGTCGCGCTGGCGCTGGGAACCATTTTGTATGGTTTCGCGCTGGGCGGGCTCTTCGGCGGTTTTGAATCGGATATCAAAAAGCACTTTCGCGACGGTGCGCGAAGCGCGCCCATGGAAGTTTACGCGGGCGATACGCGGGCCATGAATCGCGTCGCCCGGCGATGCTGGTCCTATCTTCGCCGCGCCCATGAACACGCCAACGGCATCGGCACGGCCGCGCTGGCCATGTTGCTCCTGCTGGGCTTTCTGGAATACAATCGCCTGGCGCGCGGACTCGTTTCGCTGGCGCTGGGCGTCGGCGGCCTGGGGTATTCGTCCTTCTGGATGTTCGCGGCCTTCCGCGCGCCCGCCCTGGGCGGAACGGGCATCGCCCGGGAGAGTCTGGCCTGGCTGGCGATTCCCTCCGCGTTTCTGTGTATCGCCGGAACGGCGGGCGTGCTGTTGATATTTATCCACGCTTTTCTTCGCTCTAAATTGTGATCGACATAATCCGGCCTCGCGCGGACGTTGCGGGTACCATGATCAAGGTTGAACGAGCACTTATTTCAGTTTCAGACAAGACCGGGCTGGTCGAATTCGGCAAGGCGCTGGCGGAACGCGGCGTGGAGATTTTGTCCACGGGCGGAACCCTGAAGGCGTTGAACGACGCGGGTATCGCCGCGAAGCCCGTGGAAAGCTACACGGAGTTTCCGGAAATGATGGACGGTCGCCTCAAGACCCTGCATCCGAAAATCCACGGCGGCCTGCTGGCGCTGGAGGATCGACCCGAGCACGTGAACTCCATGAAGGAGCACGGCATTCAGGGCATCGACCTGCTGGTGGTGAACCTGTATCCCTTCGCCGCTACCATCGTCAAAAAGGACACGGACCTGGCCACGGCCATCGAGAATATCGACATCGGCGGGCCCACCATGCTTCGCGCGGCGGCCAAGAACTATCGCTTCACCGCGTCGGTGTGTAACGTGGGTGATTACGAAAAGATCATCAAGGCCATGGACGACCAGGGCGGCATCGACGAAAAATTTTCCCTCGAGCTTTCGCGCGCTGTTTTCAATCACACGGCTTCCTACGACGCGCTCATCGCGGGTTATCTCAATGAACATTCCGGAGACGAATACCCGGACACCCTGACCATGAGTTTCGCCAAGGTTCAGAACCTGCGTTATGGTGAGAATCCCCACCAGCAAGCGGGCTTCTATCGCCCCGTTCTGGATCTTGCCCGGGAATCGAGCAATGGCGGCGCGTCTTTCGAGCAGTTGCAAGGCAAGGAACTCAGCTTTAACAACATGCTGGATTTCAGCTCGGCCATTTCGGCGGCTCTGTCCCTGCCGGGTCCCGGCGCGGTGATCATCAAGCACTTGAATCCCTGCGGCGCGGCCATCGTTCCCGCGGGCGGCACGCTGGCCGACGCATTCGTGAACGCGCGGACCTGTGATCCCGTCAGCGCTTTCGGCGGGGTGATTGCCGTCAACGGCGTCGTGGACGCGAAAATCGCCGAACTGATCACGGAAAACTTCGTCGAAGGCGTCATCGCTCACGAATTCGACGACGAAGCCCGCAAAATTTTCGAAGCAAAAAAGAACGTACGCTTGATTCGCATCACCGAGCCCGAAAAGGTTCTGGTCCCCGGACGAGAGTTGCGCCAGGTCTACAATGGCGTGCTCTATGAATCCATCGACCATGAATACGCGCAAAGTTCCGACTGGAAGTGCGTTACCAAAAGGCAGCCGGATGAGAAGGAGCTTCGCGCCCTGGAGTTCGCCTGGCGTCTGGTAAAACACGTCAAATCAAACGCCATTGTATTTTGTTCGGAGAACGCGTCATTGGGAATCGGCGCCGGTCAAATGAGCCGCGTGGATTCCACGGAAATCGCCGTATCCAAAGCCGGTAAGGCCGGGTTGGACCTCAAAGGCAGCGCCGTGGCGTCGGACGCGTTCTTTCCCTTTCGAGACGGATTGGATGCGCTGGCGGCGGCCGGCGCAACGGCCGTGGTTCAACCGGGCGGTTCCGTGCGGGATGAAGAGGTCATCGCCGCGGCGGACGAACAAGGGCTGGTGATGATGTTCACCGGCATGCGGCACTTCCGGCATTGAAATTCCAGGCTCTCCAACTTCTTGCGTGCGCTTTTTTGGCCGCGGCCGTATTGTCCTGCGCCACCGTCGAGGAAATTGGACGGCGAGGCAAGGGCAGTGCCCATGAGCCCGTGCTGTGTGACGGCCCGGGCGGTCAGCGGGACTATCTGAATCGCCTGCGTGGGCCGAAGGGTGAGAAAGTTAAGTATCGTTACCTTCGCGCAACGCTGGGGCCGCGCGGTACCGTGCTGGACGTATTCGAAATCTCGAACCCGGCCGCGAAATACGATAAAGAGCAACCCCGGCGTTATCTTATTTACATGAACATGTATCACAAAGGCAAGCGCGACGACACGCCCATCCGCGGATACAAGCTCAAGGAACTGGTCAAGTAACCATGGGCGCGGCGGCTCGCATCTTTTCATTATTCGTAATCGCTTTCGCGGCGATTGCCTGTTCGTCCGCGGGTAAATGGGGCGGCGCGGCCGTTTCGCCCGCCGTGGACGGGAATTGGCGCCCCGACGTGCCCGCCATGCTGGCCGAGCCCGCCATCAAGGCTGAATTGGAAAGGGGGGACGCGGCGGCCCGGGAAAAGTTTCTCCGTTATCTGCGCACGGTACGATTGGACATCCGCGGCTCACGGATTCGCGGCGGCACGCGTCGAAACCCGAGTCCCTGGTTTCGCTTTCGCGTGATTCGCTCCGGACGCGATTATCTGGTGATTCGATATCAAGTGAAAAAGGAATTCGCGCCCGCTACGGTGCGCCTGGATTTAATCGGCGTCAATCGCCTGCGCTTCAAGGAAGTCGAGAACAAGGACGCCCCGCCGCTTTCCTTTAAACGCTGACTTCGTCAGCCGCTGAGGGCTTCTTAATCGCTGACTTCGTCAGCCGCTGAGGGCTTCTTAATCGCTGACTTCGTCAGCCGCTGAGGGCTTCTTAATCGCTGACTTCGTCAGTCGCTGAGGGCTCTAAACGCTGACTTCATCAGTCGTTTTTCTTGACGTGCTTGAGCCACCACTCGGGGTTTTGAGCGCGCTGGCGAAGATAGGCGTCTACCAGCACCAGGTTTACAACCGCTTCCACGATGGGCACCGCCCGGGGTAAGACGCAAGGATCATGGCGACCGGTGGGGCGCAGCGTGGTTGCTTCCCCGCTGGAATTCACCGTGTTTTGTTCGTGAAAGATCGTAGCCGTGGGTTTGAAGGCCGCGCGCATCGTAATGGGCATGCCGTTGGAAATACCGCCCTGGATACCGCCCGAGTTGTTCGTGGAAGTGCGTGGTCCGGGAACGTTGGTCGTGCTCGGTCGAACGGGAGAGCCGCCTTCGCTTCCCGGTACGAATTCGTCATTGTGTTCGCTGCCGCGCAGGCGGGTGCCGGCGAAACCACTGCCGGACTCGAAACCCTTGCAGGCTGAAATGGAAAGGCACGCTTTGGCCAGGTCCGCCTCCAGTTTGTCGAAGACCGGATCTCCCAGGCCCGGGGGAACATTGCGAACAATCACGCCGATGGTTCCGCCCAGCGAATCGCCTGCTTTTTTTACGTCCTCGATGGCCTTGACCATGGCTTCGCTCGCCTTCGCGTCCGGGCAACGCACGATGGAAGCATCCACGGCTTCGCGCGATTCGGGCGGGTTCTCCATAACACCGGAGTCGATGGTGCTGATGGACTCCACCCAGGCGATGGTCTCCATGCCCAGTTCCGCCTTGAGGATTTGCGCGGCTAGAGCTCCGGCCGCCACGCGACCGATGGTTTCGCGCACGGAAGCGCGGCCGCCGCCCAGCGGCGTGCGATAGCCGTACTTGGCGTCATAGGTAAAGTCCGCGTGGGAAGGGCGATAGATGTCCGCCCATTTGAGGTAATCCTTGCCGCGATTGTCCTTGTTGCGCACCATCATGGCGATGGGCGTACCCAGCGTGCGA
>CAZGYS010000462.1:0-5619 GCA_964530305.1 uncultured Leptospiraceae bacterium | reverse complement strand
TGGGAAAACCCCGGGTGATTTCAGTTTGATTCAGACGGTTCGCCGCATCAATGAAACTCGCAAGGCGTTCCTGGAGCCCCAGGAAAAGCTCGAAGATCAGTTCATGCTTTGAGTTCGCCGCGGCGATTCTACTTGCGTCCGGTCGGGCGCGCGGATTCCTGGTAGCATGCTTCCCTCCCAGCCGGCCCCCTTTTACCGCGGTAAGGTCCGGGATCTGTATCCGGTGGATGATGAGCGCATGATCATCGTCGCCTCGGATCGCATCTCCGCCTTCGACGTCATCTTCCCGGAACCCATAACGGATAAAGGCAAAATCCTGACCGAAGTCAGTAACCTGTGGTTCCAGGCCCTGCGACGCGAAGGTCTTGCCGAAAAGTTGAACTTCACGGACCAGTTGATTGCCGGGGCGCGCTCCGAATTTCCCGAACCCTACAATGGAGCCGACTGGTCGGAGCTTGATGGTCGTTCCGTTCTGGTGAGAAAAGTTAAGCGCATTGATTATGAATGCGTGGTTCGCGGTTACCTGGCCGGTTCCGGCTGGAAGGACTATCAGCGTACCGGTTCGGTCTGTGGGCATGATTTGCCCGCCGGGCTACGGTCCGCGGAAAAGCTGCCCGAACCTATTTTCACGCCGGCAACCAAGGCGCCACTGGGTGAACATGATGAGAACGTGGATCTGGACCATATGCGCAAGGACCTGGGCGCTGAACTGGCCGAGCGTCTACGCGACATTTCCCTGGCCGTTTATAAATTTGCCGCGGCGAAGATGGAGGCCGCCGGCCTGATTCTCTGCGACACGAAATTCGAGTTCGGTCTGGACGACCAGGGCGGTATCGTGCTCATCGATGAAATCCTGACGCCCGATTCCAGTCGCTACTGGGACGCGGCCGGTTATGCTCCCGGAGAGCAGCCGTCCATGTACGATAAGCAGAACATCCGCGACTATCTGGAATCCACCGACTGGGATAAATCGCCGCCGCCACCCGCCTTACCCGACCAGGTTGTGGACAAAACCATCGCCCGCTACCGCGAATTGCGGGATCGGCTGCTGGCCGTTTTGAACTGAAATATCCTCAAGGGGACATAAGAAAATCAGCCTGCTCTCCGAGCCCCGCCTGTGGGCGAATCGGCGCGAATTTCGCGCGCGAAAGGGGACATAAAACGTTTCATGGGAAACGCGTGTTTCCCGCGCTTTTTCGAGTGCGATTCGGCGTCAGTCTCCGGCGTCCAGCAGGCCGCGCAGGGTATCATTGGTGGAGCGAACCTCGCCCGCGTCTTCGGCGAGTCGCTGGGTTTCTCCGGCGATACGCTGGGTGGCGTCATTGATGTTGGAAGCGGTGTTCATGATCTCGGTGAAAGCCGGCACGAAATCGCCCATGGCATCCAGCAAGTTCTGAGAAGAACGTCGTAGCTCCTTCGTCTGTCCGTGGAGATTTTTCTTTAGTTCCAGGTCTTCGCGCAGGAAGCGAACCATGCCGTCGTTGGCGGAACTCAACTGTCGCGTACCCTCGATCATGTTTTCCAGGTTGTCGTGGAAGGTTGAAAGTTTACCCAGGGCATTCTCCAGGCCTTCGCGATTGCCGCGCACCAGATGGCTGATTGAATCCACGTTTTTCGCCGTCAGTTCGGATAGTTTGGAAACCTCCTCGGCAACCACGGCGAAACCGCGTCCATGCTCGCCTGCCCTGGCGGCCTCAATGGAGGCGTTGAGCGCCAGAAGATTGGTCTTGTCCGAAATGTCGTGGATCATGCGCACGACGTCGTCGACTTCGCCGAAGTTGTGGGAGACATGGCGAATCTCGCTCAAGACTTCGCTCATTTCCCGATGCGTCGTTTCGGTTTCGCGACTCAGGGTCGAGCGCGCCTCGTCGATGCTCTTGATCTCCGATTCCACTCTTTCAATCAATTCATACAATTGCTCGACGCGCATGCCGGCGTCTTCCATGGCCTTCATCTGTTCGCGATGCAGGGCATTGATATGCTCATTGGTCGTGGACAATTGAGAAATGGCGGCGGAGAGCTCTTCCACGCTGGCCGCCTGGGAGTTGGTTTCGTCCGTGAAAACGTGCATCTTGTCCGCCATGGAGGCCGCGGCGGATTGCAGACTCAAGCTGGCGCGACGAAGGCTGTCAAAAGTAAGTTCCCGCTCGATGGCTTTGTTCTGTTGATCGCCCAGTAAGTCCTGAGTCTGGTTCAATGCCTTCGCGTTCAGGCGCGCGACCAGAAAACCGAAAACGGAAATCAGGCCGAAACTCAGGATGGTTTTGAGGAGGTAGGTGGGCAGGTTGCCGCTGGTGAGCATCTTCCATTCCAGCGCTTGGAGCGCCAGAAGCACCACCAGGACGCAGTTTACGCCCAGATACAAAAAGATCAACCAGGACTGTTTCGAAGTAATCAGCAGCGGAACCATGGTCAGGCCCACGCATACGAACAGTACCGAGTTCATGCGAATGACCGGCGTATCCGCCGTATCGTAGACCGTCAGAATCCAGATGGCCGCGAAGGTCGAGGCGAGAAAAATATGCGCCGCGATATTCAGCTTGCCCGTCCGCAGAATTATCAGCGAGACCAGGGTCGCACCGAGTAATCCCCCTACCGCCGTGAGCATTCCCGCGTTGTAGGTCGTGTCCTGGATTGAGATGAGAAACCCAAGGGGAATCCCCAGCAGGAGGACCAGTTGCACGGACATCAGCAAGCGCGCTTTGCCGTAACGGATCAGATCCGTGTTCGGATACTGGAACAGAAAAAAGTCGAGGATTCGTTTCATAAAACTTTGCTTTATTTGTTAATTTCCGGGAGGAGTTTGCTTGCGATACAGGCGCCCGCGTCCTCGGTTTTCGCAAGAAAAAAATGACGCGTGCGGTACTTTTGCTGGTCTTCTGGTGTTCTCCACCCGGCCCGCGGGTCAGAACTTGCTGACGCAACGCGCGTAGAAGACGCCCTTATTGACTCCGAAGCGATAGCTGTGCTCAAAGGAATATACATAGGCCCACAGGCCGCGATCGTCCAGGAAGGTCGTGTGGGACCAGTACTGGAACGGGCTGGTGCCGGGAAACAGCTCCAGGTCGATGGAAGGACGCCTACGTGCGTCCCGAACCAATGAACCCAGTTCTTCGACCGTGGGAAGTCGCCATTTACGCTGCCGGGCGTCTTTCCCCGTACGACCCAGCTTCAGAGTCGCGCAGAAAGCCACGGCCTCCTTGCGAGGGAGGCGCAGGGCCGTATTCAAGCAGCGCCGGTCCTTCAGGGTTTGCCCGTAATTGCATCGCTGCCAGAGCAAATTGTTCTTTCTGTCCAGGATGATGCCGTTGCCCTGATCCGTATAGAGCGATTTGGCGGATGAGCCGCCCTCTTCCGCCAAAAGCGCGAAAGATATGCAACCCAGGATCATGGCCCCCAAATACCCCATCCGATCGGTCATAATGCATATACTATTCAGTGCTTGTCTGATTGCAAGGAATTGAGTGGAGCCGCCAGGCGCGGCATTTCCCGGTTTGAATGAGCGTGGAATTGGGTTGCGCTTATGTCGCCTCGTCAAAATCTGGATAGAGGTCCGCCAATCATGAACTATCTCGCCCGCGTCTATGTCCAGTTGAAGGAATCGGTTCTGGATCCCCAGGGACAGGCCGTAACCGGAGCTCTGCACGACATGGGGTATTCCGAGGCACGGGACGTGCGCATCGGTAAATACGTCGAAGTCCGTCTGGAAGCCGCGGATGAAAGCGAAGCCCGCGCGAAAGTCGATGAATACTGCGACAAGCTGCTGGCCAACCCCGTCATCGAGACCTATCGTTTCGAACTCGAAACCGAATCCGCGGGAGTCTCGTGAACATGGGCAATCTGCAAGCGGGCGTCATAACGTTTCCCGGTTCCAACTGTGATCGGGACATTCACGATGTTCTAAACGGCATGGAGAATATCTCCTCTACCCTGCTCTGGCATCGAGATCCCATCGATAAACCCTTTGATCTACTCGTCGTGCCGGGTGGTTTTTCCTACGGCGATTACCTTCGCGCGGGAGCCATCGCGCGGTTCGCGAAAGCCATGCAATCGGTTCGCGAACACGTGGCGGCCGGTCGACCGGTCATCGGCATTTGCAACGGCTTCCAGATTTTGTGCGAAGCCGGTTTTCTACCGGGCGCCTTGATTCGCAATGTTGAACTGAAGCATATTTGCAAGGACGTCGAATTGGATACTCCCGGCGGCAACGCCTTTACGCGAGAGCTGGATCGGGATAAGACTTACACCATTCCCGTATCTCACAGCGACGGGAACTTTCGCGCGGACGCCGACACCATCAAGGCGCTCCAGGACAATAATCAAATCGCTTTTCGCTATCGCGCGAACCCCAACGGCTCCGTCGAAAACATCGCCGGCGTCACCGACAAGGCGCAAAAAGTTCTCGGCATGATGCCCCACCCCGAACGCGCGGCCGACGCCCTCACCGGTGGAACCGATGGACGTGTTCTCCTGGAAGCTTTCCTGAAAGTCGCGGCGTAAGGTAAGGCGCGGCGCCGTCCTTTGGGGCGGCGGTTACGTTATGACGGCCTCGTGAAAGGCAAAGTACGTATTGCCGAAGCAATGGCAGGCAATGGCCGGACCAAGGCCATATCGTTTGTATACGAAATACATAAATGGCCCCGCGATGAACATGAATTCCGCCAGCCGTAACCACCAGGGATAGACATGATAGTTGACGTGTGCGAGTGCCCAGAGGGCCGAAGAGCCCAGTAGCGCCAGGGGCATGGAATAACGCTCCAGAAAATCGATCAGCAACTTACGAAAGACCAGTTCTTCCGAAATCGCCGCACCGATGCCGAAGGTTACTGAAAACAGAACTCGCGAAAGCGTGCTTTCCTCGAGTCGAACCGTTCGAAATTCCGCTCCCGACCACCAGGCGCCCATTTCGCCCGCCGTGATGTAAAACAACTCCGTAAGCCCTTCAAGCATCGCGGAGCATGGAAGTCCGAGCAGAATGATGTATGGTAGTTTTTTCGTAATCGAGCTGAAATCGAAGCGGGCGCGCGCGGCGATTGCGAAGATCAATACTCCGTAAAAGATGATCCAACCGATGGATGTTGCGTCCAGAGTTCCGTCGGTATACTTAATGGTATGTATTTCAGCCACACTCCAGGCTACCAGCAGGCACAGCGGTACGAAGTACCAGCCGGGGCTCTTAAATGTTTCCGGAGCGATGTTCAGGAGAGCATAAACCAGAAGCGCGATAATGAGCAGTGTCGCGAATTTAAACAGTATTTCCGGTAATTGACTTTCATCGGGGATGAATTCGCCATGATCCGGGATGCCGCGCCACAGAAGGCGAATGTGCTCACCCAGATCTCGAATTTCCAGCATCCGGCGAATTCCCTTGCGTCCGGATTCCGTCGGCGAGGCGAAATACTCGGGCTCCGGAGGATCATCCAGGGAGAATTTCCTGGGAGGGCCCGATTGCTTTCGTTCGACCGCACGAAGCCCCAGGTGCTTTTTCGCGTATTCCTTCCCATTACGATGTTCGTCGAAGTGAAAATCTCCTTCGATGCCCAGGAAACTTCCGTCCAAGGGATCCAGAAATACGAAAGTGACGGCCGTCGGCGGAGCCTCATAACGAATCTCAAGGGC
>CAZGYS010000461.1:0-5640 GCA_964530305.1 uncultured Leptospiraceae bacterium | reverse complement strand
ATCCGTACTCTTCCCGCGCTCGATTGAGCAGTTGCATACCCTGGGCCAGGATGCAAATACGCGCGGCCAGCATGGCTCCCGGCATTGCGCCGATGATAGCCCGGTCGGCGTTCGTCGTCGTTTCGGGACCGGACAGGGTTCGTGCCGCGCGAAGGCGCTCGCCCTTCAAGGACGAAAGCACGCGAGCGTCCACCGCCGCCGTGAGCGAAGGCGCGGCCGCCGCCAACTCCAGCGCGCCCGCCGCCGTCCAGCGTCCGGTGCCCTTTTGTCCGGCACGATCCTGGATGACGTCGAGCACGGGGCGATTGCTTTCGCCGTCCCGCATGCCCAGCACCTGAGCGGTGATTTCCAGAAGATAGGAGCCGGCCTCGGTTTGATTCCAGTCCGCGAAGAGCGCGCTTTGCTCCTCGTCGGACAGACCCGCCCTTTCGCGCAGCAATTGGTACATCTCGGCGATGAGTTGCATGTCCGCGTATTCCAGGCCGTTGTGGACCATCTTGACGTAGTGACCGGCTCCGCCCGACCCCATGAAGGCCATGCAGGGGCCGGCGTCTTCCTCGGCCCGAGCCGCCGCGGCTTGCAGCATGGGCGCGACGACGTCGAAGGCTTCCCGGGAGCCGCCCGGCATGAGGCTGGGGCCATGGCGCGCTCCCTCGGCGCCGCCGGACAAACCCATGCCGAGAAAAAGCAATCCTTGCTCTTTCAGTTCCCGCGCGCGGCGATTCGTATCCTGGTGAAAGGAGTTGCCGCCGTCGATGACGATGTCTCCCGGAGACAAGAGCGGCGTAAATTCCGCCAGGGCCGTGTCCAGCGCCGTGCCGGCCGGAACGAAGAAGAAGAGTACGCGGGGCGCGGGCAGGGCTTCGATCAAGGCCCCGGGGCTTTCGCAAATGCTCGGAAGATCGGACGAATCACCCATGGCTTCCATCGCGGTTCGCAGGGTTCGGGTCGCTTCCGCTTGATGGTCGAATACGGCCGGGCCATGGCCCCGAGAAGCCAGGTTAAGCGCGAAATTGCGCCCGATGGGCCCCAGACCGACAATTCCCGGCCCGGTCGCGCGAGCATTCGTTTCGCTTTTCGCCATGAGCCTTAATTCCCTTGACGGGACGGGAGCGAAATCATTTTATTTAGCTCGTCTAATAGGGCATCCCGTGCAAGCAAACACAGGGCACGGCCTGGAAGGGAGTGAGTGTTCGGGAGGAAGGCATGAAGTTTACGAGAGTCAAGGAAGAAGCCGGTCGCAAGCAGTACTATTTTGAAACCTTTACCAGGCCGGACTTTATCGAGGCGGCCCTGGTGGTGACCACGGACGAGAACTCCCGCGTATCTCGTCTGTTTTTCAACTCCAATGATCTCGGCACGGCGGAGCTGGACGCGAAGGAAGGTCTGGTGGCCTGCAATAGCTGGGAGACCGAGGACGCGGCCATGAATCCGGAAGCGGGCGGTTCCCGCTGGTTCCCCGTGATCCTTCATAATGGTTCCGAAAACGGAGAATACGCCAAGAGCATCATGACTCGCGTTCTGACCCGCATTGACGACGATGCTCTTTCAAGCATGGTCGAGGATTTCACGCGCCGGGACGGGGAAGTCGTGTTTGATCCGGACAGCTTTCGCTGAAGCTTTCAACCGGTCTTCCACTGTTCCATTTACTTACTGTTCTCTTTACCGTTCTCTTTACCGTTCTTTAAGTCGAGCGAGCAGGTTCTCGTAGGCGTTGTAGTTGTCGGCGTCGAAGCAGGCGAAGATCACGGACTTGATTGAGTCGCGGCCGCGAAGTTCCTCAAGGACCGTGTTCACGGCAATATCGCACGCGCGTTCAATGGGAAAGCGAAAGATACCCGTGCTGACGGCCGGGAAAGCAATCGTGCCGACATTGTTGTCCCCGGCTACCCGCATGGATTCACGATAGCAGGACGCGAGCAGTTCGTCCTCGTTGTTTTCGCCGCCGTTCCAGACGGGCCCCACGGTATGAATGATGTGCCGGGCCGGCAGATTGTAACCCTTCGTAATTTTCGCCATGCCGGTGCGGCAACCGCCCAGCAAGCGGCATTCGTGCACCAGTTCCGGTCCCGCCGCGCGATGAATCGCCCCGTCCACTCCGCCGCCTCCCAGCAAGCTGGAATTGGCGGCGTTGACGACGGCGTCTACTTCTAGTTTGGTGATGTCGCCCCGGTGGACGCTCAGTTTGGAAAGAGACATATTAAAAATCCAGGTTCCTGAATAAATGAGCCTTGCGAATTCCCGCTTTCCATGAATTTGAATTTATATTCAATCTTTCCCTGCCTCAATCAACCTTTATCGTGGTGCGCGGCGGCGTATTGTCCAACTGGATCTTGTGGGTGCTCGTGCGGGCGTTACCTACTTCGTCGCTCACGCGAAACGTCAGACGATGATCGCCTTCCCCCGTGATCTTGATGCGTGTCCCCGGCGTGCATTCGCGATACGGCCCGTTCCCCAGGCGATAGTGCATGCGCGCTCGGGGTTCCAGGGTGGGAATCAAAATGCCGTCCGCGGGCGGCAAATTTCCGCCCCGAGTGCCGCGACGCCCCACGTAAATGAAGGGCATGGCCGGCGGCACGTCGTCGATACGAAACGCGAAGGTCATGGTTCGGGAAACATTGCCGGCACGATCCCGGGCCTGGAATTCCAGCCGACCGAGCAGGATTCGCTCGCGGCCATAGGGACTGATGGGCGTGCCGTATCGACGCCAGGCATCGTTCGAGCCTCTTCTCCAGTAGAGTCCTCGCAGACCGGAACCTTTGTCGGTCCCGGTCAGGCGAACGCGTAAACCCGGGCCGTATTCGCCCTGATGATTGCGCGCGGCGCTCAAAAGTTGGAGGGAAATTTCCGGCGCGATGCGATCCGAGCTGAAGGGAGAGACAACCTTCTTGCGGCGACGAACGGCGACGCGCTTTGTTCGCTGGGATTTTTTTCGTAGCCTGTTTTCGTTTAGGCGCGTTCGCGCGCGGGCGTCGGTGCCGGCGTTTACGCCCGCGGTTGTCCTGGATTTGCCGGCGTGGGGGCCGTCGAGCGCGGTCGGCGCGAAACGAGCGTGATGGCCGCAGCCCCTGGGAAACAAAACCAGTACGGCCACAATCGCCGAGGCGATGCTCATGAAGGGTACGACCCGGTGACGCAGGTCGAGTTCCGGCGATATGTTCTCCCGGGGATACACGCGCTCGAAACATGACGTTCGCCCGGCGAATGTCAATCGGATTTCGGATCCCGCGCGATGCCCGCCGTCGCCTCGGACAAGGCATCCAGCAGAATTTTCCGGGACAGGGGTTTCGTCAAATGCGCGTTGCAACCGGCGTCGCGGGTGCGGACGCGGTCTTCCTTCATGGCGTAGGCGGTCAGGGCGATAATGGGCACGGGCGGGCGACCTTGTTCGCGCTCCCACTGGCGGATGGCCCGCGTGGCTTCCAGGCCGTTCATGCGCGGCATTTGAATATCCATCAGCACGAGATCGAATTCCGAGGCCTGGTATTGCTTGATGGCTTCCACGCCGTTCCCCGCGAATTCAAGTTCATGACCGGTGGGTTCCAGAAAGCGATGGACCAGCAGGCGATTGTCCTCATTGTCCTCGGCCACCAGAATGCGCAACACGGCCGTCCGGGCGCTTCGCTCCAGGGCCGCGGTGACTTCGTCCGCCGGCTTTTCCCCCGGCTTGAACACGGCGCTGAAAAAGAAAGTACTGCCCTTGCCGGGGCGACTGGCCACGCCGATGTCGCCGCCCATGAGCTCGACCAATCGCCTGGAAATGGCCAGCCCCAGACCGGTGCCGCCGAACTCCCGCGAAATACCGGCTTCCGCCTGGGTGAATCTTTCAAAAAGCGTATTTAGTTTTTCACGGGCTATCCCGATGCCCGTGTCGTTGACCTGAAAGTCCAGGACGACGTCGTCGGGTTCGCGAACGTTCGCCGTCCCGGAGTCGCTCGTGTCCGCGGGATCCGCCAGGCCCACGCGCATGAGCACATGGCCTTCCCGGGTAAACTTGATGCCGTTGTTCATCAGGTTCAATACCACCTGCGTAAGGCGATAGGGATCGCCGCGCAGGTAGCGAGGTACATCGGTTTCGATTTGCACCGCGATATTCAACTTTTTGCTTTTTCGCGCCAGCAGGGTGCGTTCAACGTCGCGCAGCACGCGATGAAGATCGAAGTCCATGGATTCCAGGCGAATGTTGCCGGCTTCGCTGCGGGATAGTTCCAGGATGTCGTTGATGATGTGCAGAAGATTTCGCCCGGCGGTCTGGAAGACGTCCACCATTTCCTTTTGCTTATCGTCCAGGCGCGTTTCTCCGAGAAGTTCGGCCATGCCCAGAATGGCGTTCAGGGGCGTGCGGATCTCGTGACTCATGTTGGCCAAAAATTCCGACTTGGCCCGGCTGGCCGCCTCGGCCGCTTCCCGGCTGTCTTGAAGTTCGCGTTCGAATTTACGGCGTTCGGAGATGTCTCGAGCCACGCAGATGAATCCGGTGGGTTTCGCTTCGCGATCCAGCAGGACGGCGGTCGTGATGGACATGGGGATGGCCGTGCCGTTTTTCGCGCGCAGTAGATACTCTCCCTGCGCCCCGTCGGTAATTCGCGCGGCCAGCAATTCCTCGAACTTGCGATTAACGAGTTCGCCCTCGGTGTAACCCAGGATTTTGGCCGCGGCCGGGTTCGCGCGCGTAATCACGTCTACATTGGAAAGTACGAAGACCGCGTCCTTGATGGAGCTGAGGATGCGGTCCACGTAATCCAGGCTGACCGCCGTGCGGAACAGTTCGTCGTCGGTTTCGCGTCCGCGACGAGCAATACCCATGGAGATTACGATGGCCGCGAACAAAAGGGAAAGTTCGCCCACGCGATTGTCCAGCATCCAGCGCGGTAGAATATTCAAGCCGGCCAGAAGAAAAATCACGGCGTAGGCGCAGGGCAGTCCGATGGCCGTCATCAAATAGTAGGCCGGGACGTATCGCCGCAGGCTGTAGCGAATCGACGCCGCGATGATCATTATGGTTACGGGCAGGCCCAGCAAGGCGGCCATGGTTTCATACACCGCCAGGTTCATGAAAAAGAGGCCCATGACCAGCAGCGCCGGCCCGGTGAAGGACAGGATTAGAAAAGCGCGATTGCCCCACTTCCAGTTCTCGTCCATGTCCAGGTAGCGTCGCGTGGTCAGGCCCCCGAACAAGATTCCGAAAATCCCCGAGGCGGCGTGGGAATAGTCGTTAATAAAATGCAGGTTGGGCCAGAGGTAGAGTCGAGCCAGGCCGCTCCCGGCTATGAACGTCATACTCAACGAAAGCGCCCAGGCGGCGTACAGTAAATAGAGCCCCCGGCGATGGATGAAATACATGAAGATGTACGTGACGGCAATAAAGAAGAGGGAGCCGTAGACGAAGCCGGAAATAGCCGCTTCGCGTATGCGTCGGGCGCGATGGTCGTCGGGCGTCATGGCCCTTAACTTAAGAATGATGCGGCTGCCGGACCGCATGCGCAGGTAGTAGGTGGTCTCCGAGTCGGGCGGTTCCGTCAGGCGAAAGCGCAGCCAGGGGGCCGGGTCCTCGTCCAGGGGGCGATGGTCTCCGCATTCGATCGTTTCGCCGACGTGAGGAATCTTGCGTTCGTGGATGCGGCCCAGCGCATCGCGGCC
>CAZGYS010000460.1:0-5651 GCA_964530305.1 uncultured Leptospiraceae bacterium | reverse complement strand
GAGCCAGGTTTGATTCGGGAATGTAGGGATCATAACCGATAACTTTCATGCCCAGGCCCCGGGCCTTCTTGACCACTTCCTTTCCGATGCGACCCAGTCCGACTACGCCCAGGGTTTTGCCGGACAATTCTACACCCTTGAATTTGCTCTTTTCCCATTTAGAGCTTTTCATGCTGGCGTTGGCCTGGGGAATATTGCGCGCCATGGACATCATGAGGGCCACGGCCTGCTCCGCGGTGGAGACCGAGTTGCCGCCGGGAGCGTTCATCACAATGACGCCGCGTCGCGATGCTTCGGGAATGTCGATATTGTCCACGCCGACGCCGGCGCGAACGACCAGCTTGAGATTCTTCGCCGCTTCCAGAACCTCCGCGTTGACTTTGGTGGCGGAGCGAATGATGAGTCCGTCTACTTCGCCGACTACGGCCAGCATATCCTCGCGCGAATGGCCGCCGTCGTAAATTACTTCGAAATTGTCCTTGGCCTTGAGGCGAGCTACGCCTTCGGCATCAAATTTATCGGAAATAAGGATTTTGTAGGTCATTGCGACCAGTTTTTGACGGGCCGAATTTTTGACAACCTGAACAGACTTATACGGTATGACGAATATCAGGGCGTCAGCGGACCCGATCCCGCGCGGCCGGCTCCCGCACCAGGTTTTCCGGCCCGCGTCGACCGGCCGGTCCCTTGAACAGATCTCCCAGCCTGGAAATAAATCCTTTCTCCGGCTCGGGCGCGCGACCCCGATCATACTGATACAGAACATCCTCGATGAAGGATTCGATAAAACGAAATACGCGTGTGTTCGCTTCCTTGTGCGTCAGCAGACTGTGCATGGTGGACAGATCGGGCGGCATGATGAAGTTAATCGCGCGCTTCTCCCGGCTTTGAATGCGATGATAAATGTAAACCTGGTTTTCCGGCGAAACGGTTTGATCATTCGCGGCCATGATCGAGCAATAGGGCGCCGAGATCCGACTCAGACCGGCTCGGACGCCGCGAAAGGCCAGCTTGAAACTGTGCAGGGCCTTCATGGCGAAATTACCGCGATACCCCAGCCAGGGATTCATGCGTTCCAGACTGAGCGGGCGGGGACTCTTCGCCGTGGCCTTGGGCACGACGGGCTTGAGTACGCTGATCAAACCGGACAGCATGGAGCCGGGCGAATGAATTACGATCTTACCATTGTAGAAACCGTTAAAGAACACCGGCGATGAAATCGTGATAATCCCCGCCGGGCGAAATGAATCCGCGTGCCGGCCGGCGACGTCGAGACAGAGCGTGCCCCCCATGGAGAAGCCCACCAGAAACATGTGCCGATACTTACCACGCTCCTCGAGATATACCTTCTCCAGGTGATCCCGCCAGTGTTCGAAGCGCGATTGATTCATATCCTCGATGGTGGTCCCGTGCCCCGGCAGCAAAACACCGATGGCGGTATGACCCAGGCCGTGCAGGAACTCTCCCAGGGGACGGGTATTAAAGGCGGAGCCCTCGAATCCGTGGCAAACGAGGAAGGCCACGCCGGATTCTCCCTCGAAACGCCAGGGGCCGGCGCCGTCCATGATGCGTTCGGGCGCGGGCGTCGGGGGCATGGGTACCGCTTTTTCGGGAAAACCAAAGTGGCCCAGCAGGGCGATTATCCCGAGCAAGACCAGAATCGTAAATAGCCAGGCCATGATGCAAGGTTTCGCCCGTGCTATCGGGAAGCAACTGGAAATCAAATCCCCGTGATTTTCTCTTGCGGCACGAAGCCCCGCGCGCGTTCCTGCGAAACGATGCCCGAACTGAATCGCCGCCTACACATTCTTATAAAAGAAGACCAGATGGAGTTCCTGAAGGATCTTTCGGAGCGCCGCAAACGCCCCATCGGCGAACTCGTCCGCGAAGCCGTGGAACAAACCTATCGCCCTCACGGCAGCCTGCTCGGGTTGCGCGCGCTGGAATCCCTGCGGGAATCGGCAAGCCTGGGCCCGGCGGACTGGAACGAGATTTCAGCCAACCTGAATCTATTGCGGGACTGATGCACGCGCAGTCCGACCGGGCCCTTGTAAGCAATTAGCCATGTATCTCGACGAAACCATTCTGCTGGTGCTCGCGGGCGAATCGCCCTTGAAAAAGCGCCTGATTGACTCCCTGACGCTGATCTTGCGGCAACAGGGTGAATTATTCACCTCGGCGGCCGCTTTGTGGACCATCGCGCGGTATTTCAAGGCCCACGCCGATGTCCCGGCCTATCGTGAATATCGCCGCGAAATCGCGCCGATGTTTACCGAAATCATGGAGGTCAAGGAAGCGGACCAGTCGCACGCGCTGGAAATACAGGAACAATACAACCTGGAGCTGAGCACGGCTCTCCACGGGGCGATTATGCGCAATCATGACGTATACCGGGTCTTGAGCCTGGATGAGGGATTCGATAAAATGAAGTTCCTGGAGCGGATCAGGCCGGAGGATTTAGTTGATTGACAAATCAGTCAATGATTCGAGGTTTGTGAAAAGTCGGTTCCCGGAGTGAGTGATCATGAGTAGCATCGCCGTTCAAAATAGCTCGGAAGAAGTTCTTCCGCTGACGGATGAAGAGAAAACTATCAAGGAACTGGTGGCCGCCATTTCGGACAAGGACCTGGCTCCCATCGCCGATGAGCTGGATCGAAAAGAAGAGTTCGGTCATTCGGTCTTCAAGACCCTGGGCGAAGCCGGCTTGCTGGGCATCGTGATTCCGGAGGAATACGGCGGAGCCGGGGCGTCCTTTCTTTCCGCCGTGCTGGTCATGGAAGAGCTGGCGCGCAACTGCGGCGGCACGGCCCTGAGCTTCGGGGCGCACGCCTTCATCGGATCTTACAACTTATACAAATCCGCCAATGAAGAACAACGTAAGCGCCTCTTGCCCGACCTTTGCGCCGGCAACAAGTACGCCGCCTGGGCCTTGACGGAACCGGGCAGCGGTTCGGATTCCATGGGCATGCGCACGCGCGCGGAAAAGAAAGGCGACCGCTGGATTCTGAACGGCTCAAAGACCTTTATTACCAACGGCAGCATCGCCGATACGATCATCGCCTACGCGCGCACGGGTCCCGAACGGGGGGCCCGGGGTATTTCCGCTTTCATTATCGAGCGCGATTTCAAGGGTTTCTCCAGCGGCAACCCCATGGAAAAGATGGGCATGCGCGCCAGCCCCACGTCCGAGCTCTTCTTCGAGGACTGCGAAGTCCCCGAGGAGAACCTCCTGGGCGAGGAAGGACAGGGCGGTTACGCGGCCCTGCAGGGACTGGACATGGAGCGCACGCTCTTCTCCGGTCTGCCCATCGGTCTTATTCAGGGCGGCCTGGATCGCGCCTTGAAATACTCGGCGGAGCGCAAACAGTTCGGCGCGAAGATCGGCAGCTTCCAGATGATGCAGGCCATGGTGGCCGACATCGCCATGAACCTGTACATTTCGCGCTTGCTGGCCTACACGGCCGCGCGTAAGCTTCAAGAAGGCAAACCGGTCACCATGAACGCGTCCTTCTCTAAATTGTTCGCCTCCGAGGCCAGCGTCAAGGCTACGCTGGACGCCATCCAGATGCTGGGGGGCTACGGCTATACGCGTGAATACGAAGTCGAGCGCCTCATGCGCGACGCGAAACTGGTGGAAATCGGCGGCGGCACGTCTCAAATCCAGCGTCTGATTATCGCCCGGGAAGTTTATAAGCAGGCCGGTCTGGATCTTTCGTAACCGAACGCTCTCATGAATCAAGAAAGACTAACGGAACTTGAGAAGATTAAGGCCTTCGCGCTGGGCATGGGCGGCGAAAAGTCCGTCGCGAAGCATCACGCCCGCGGACGCTTGACCGTACGCGAACGCCTGGACCATCTATTCGACGAAGGCAGCTTTTTCGAACTGGGTCTGCACGCCAGTCACGCGGGGATTTCCCGCGAACTCAAGGACCGACACGTCCCCGCGGACGGCGTGGTCACCGGCTGGGGCAAGGTCGACGGCAGGATTGCCTATGTGATCGGTTACGACTTTACGGTGCTGGCCGGCACCATGGGTCGCATCGGCGAAGCCAAGTGCGCGCGCATACGCGAACTGGCCCTCAAGCACAAGAAACCCGTCATCTGGCTGATCGACTCCGGCGGCGCCCGCGTACAGGAACTGGGTGGTTCGTATTTCGCGGCGACGGGTTACCTCTTTCGCGAACAGGTCACGCTCTCCGGCGTGGTACCCCAGGTCAGCGTGGTGCTGGGTCCGGGGGCGGCGGGAACGGCCTACATTCCGGCGCTTTCGGATTGCGTCATTATCGTGCGTGAGCAGGGCACCCTGGCGCTGGGTGGTCCGCCGCTGGTGGAGGCCGTCCTGGGAGAAAAGGTCACCGAACAAGAACTGGGCGGCGCCGACGTGCATCTATCCCGAAGCGGCGTGGCTCACATGGCGGCGGAAAACGATGAGGCCGCCATGCTGTTGACCCGTGAATATCTGTCTTATTTCCCCTCGAACTGCGAAGAGAAACCGCCCGTCCGAGAAGTGCCCCTGCCTGGTCGGGCGTCCGACGATCTGATTCGCATCGTGCCCGACGACCCGGCCACGCCCTTCGATATGAAGGAAGTCATCAAGCTCATGGTCGACGAAGGGCGCTCCCTGGAATACATGGACGCGTTCGGTCCGTCGGTATGTACATCATTCGCGCGAATCGGCGGCTACCCGCTGGGAATCGTGGCCAGCCAGAGCACGCACCTGGGCGGCGTGCTGGAAAACGATTCGGCCGTAAAGGCCGCGCGCTTCATCAGCCTGTGCGATGCCTTCGGGATTCCGCTCTTATTTCTTCAAGATGTACCGGGATTCCTGGTCGGCAGTCGCGTCGAGCGCATGGGCATCATTCGCCACGGCGCCAAGATGTTGTTCGCGGTGAGCCGGGCCACGGTTCCCAAGCTCACGGTCATCGTACGCAAGGCATATGGCGCGGGTTATTTCGTGATGTGCGGGCGCGCCTATGAGCCGGATTACATTGCCGCGTGGCCCACGTCCGAAATCGCCCTGATGGGTGCCGAGGGAGCCGTCAATATCATGTACGGCAATAAACTCCGCGAACTCCCGCCGGAGGAAGCCGCCGCCAAACGCAAGGAACTGGAAGACGCCTACCGAGCCGACGTCACCCCCGAACGAGCGGCCGCCTTATTCGGCGTGGACGACATCATTGATCCCCGTGAGACGCCTCGTATTATCACGCATGTCCTGGAAATGGCCTGGAACAAGGAAGTTCTACGCCCTCGCCGTAAGCACGGAATCTTCCCCGTGTGATCATATTTTTTGCCGCCCCGATCTAAGAGTTGACCAATTGCCCGTGGTGAACTTGTATCGCATTGATATGAAGTTATTGATCGTTGATGATTCAGGCATTATGCGAGCCGCCCTGAAAAAGATCCTTTCAGGGACGGACCTGGAGCTGGTAGGAGAAGCCGCGGACGGGGCGGCGGCCCTGACCCTGTTCCAGAAGCATCAGCCGGATCTGGTTACGCTTGATATTACCATGCCCGAAGTCGACGGTCTGGAATCTACTCGCCAGATACGAGAGCTGGAAGAGACGACTGGCCGACACATCCCGATCATGGCCATGACAGCTCATGCCTTGAAGGGAGACGAGGAGCGATGCCTGGCCAGCGGTATGGAT
>CAZGYS010000459.1:0-5657 GCA_964530305.1 uncultured Leptospiraceae bacterium | reverse complement strand
CGTCGGCCCAGCTCGCGCAGCAAGGCCGACTTGCCGGTACCGGGAAAGCCGCGCACGCAGACCAGGCGGGCTGCGCCGCTTCGCGCGCGTTCGTAGTTCTCCATGAGGCGTTCCATTTCTTGTTCGCGTCCATGGAGTTTATGGGATACGCCCAGGCGTCGGGCCCCGTCGAACTCTCCGGGTTGGAAGTCGGGCCGAGCCCCGGCAGCCAGCTCATCGCGGCAGCGCAGGAGATCCCGTGGGATACCCAGGGCTTCGCCATAGCGATCCCGGGCTTCCCGGGCCAGTAGTTTCATGATGATGCGCGAAATGGCGGGTGGAATTTCCGGGTGAATGCGATTGGGAGCCGGAGGGTCGGCCGCTTGAAAGGGCAGGCGACCGGTCAACAGCTCGTAGAGAATGACGCCCAGGGAATAGTAATTACGGCGATAGTCCACCGGGCGCTCGCCGGCTTCGGTTTGTTCGGGAGATACGTAGGCCGGGAGTCCGTCGGCTGAAACGGCGGAAAAATCCATTAACTTGAGCTGGCCGGTGCGGCGATTCAACAGAATGTTTTCGGGCGATACGTCTCGATGAACGATTTCCTTATCATGGAGATAGTCGAGCACCTCGGTCAGGCTCAAGGCGATCGAGATGCAGCCGGAGACGTCCGGCCCGTTTAGATTCAATTTGTTCCAGCGCAGAAGATTGCGAATGGAGCGCCCGCCGAAATCCTCCAGAATCAGCGCGGTGCCGCCCGCGGTCTGGAGCATATCCAGCACTTGAATGATTCCCGGGGCGCGCATGCTCCGAATGAGTTCGAATTCGCGCCGAAGTTCCAGGACGTCGGCGGTGGTGGAGGCGGGCGATTTGATTATGACGGGCAACCCGTCGGCGACACGGCGACCGAAGTTGAAACAATGGGTCGGCGTGCGTCTCAGCTCGGACGCAATCTCATAGCCAGGAAGGGAGAGCAAGGTGCCTGCGCCCGGACGCGCCATGCTTCAACTATAAATTCATTATAAAGAACAATCAATAAAGAATTATATTAGCCGACTTAAAAAGTCGGAGTTATCGGCATGGTCAGCCGAAGATCGAACGCCAGGAAGCGTCGATGTCGGAACTTTGCATGAACGCGGTCCCGATGAGGATTGCGTCGGCGAAGGCGTCAACGCGACCGCGACCCTCGGGGCTTTCGACCCCGGACTCGGCCACCACGACGGCGTCCGGACGAGCGGAGCGTATACGGGGCGCCAGCGTTTCGGTGAGGCTCAGGTCCATGGCCAGCGTATCGAGATTGCGGTGGTTGATGCCGATGATTCGGGCTCCGCTTTCCAGGGCCACATCCAGCTCTTTTTCCTCGTGGATTTCCACCAGGGCGTCCATGCCCAGTTCCTCGGCGGCGGACAGAAACTCGGACAGCTGAGTCGGGGAGAGCAAACGGACAATGAGTAAAATCGCGTCCGCGCCGATGGCTCGGGCCTGCTTGATTTGCTTCACGTCCAGGGTGAAATCCTTGCGTAACAGGGGGATGCCGGCGGGCCGCGCCGCTCGAAGGTGATCCACATGGCCTTGAAAAAATTCCCCATCGGTCAGCACCGAACACGCGGCGGCGCCCAGACGAGCGTAGCTGCCGGCGATGGCGCCGGGATCGTATTCGGGTCTCATAAGACCCATGGACGGACTGGCCTTTTTACACTCGGCAATGACTCGAATGGCCGTGCCGGGTTCCCGTTTCAGGGCGTCTCGAAAAGAGAGGGCGGGTGCGATTTCCTCGGGAATGCGGACGTCATCCGGGCCCAGCGCTTTGATTTCGGCTTGTTTGGCTCGGACAATGCGGTCGAGCAGGCTATTGGACTCGGTATTGTTCATTCCGGCCGGGGGGCTTGGACGGCCCGGAAACGTCCCGAACCGACCTTGCCGGCTACATCAGGGACGAAGGCGCTTCAGGCCTTGAGAGCTTCTTCTTCCGTTTCGTAGATATCGAAAAGGGAGGTCAATTCGATGACATCGAAAATGCGTTTCACGGACGGGCGGATGTTGGAGAGTTTCAACGTACCCTCACGGGCGTTGAGCTTGCGCAGGGTTGCGATGCACGCACGGAACCCGGACGAGCTCATGTACTCCACCTTTTCCATGTTCAGGACAAGATGTTTTTCGTTCTCATTGTCGATGAGCTTGGCAAGCTCTTCCTCGATTTCGTTGGCAACCGAGACGTCCAATCGCCCTTCAAGGTAGACTACGAGCTTATCTCCGACTTTGTTTGTTTCAAGCAAGGCGCTTATCCCTCAAATTCAGCAGTATAGCGGCTACGGGGACAATTTCCGGGGGGACTCTTTATGTCAATATCTAATTAACGGTCCCGGGTTCGACCCGGTCGTATCCATCATGGCTTCCCATTTATAATCGGCCCCGAGCAACGCGGAATTGATTGTAGAAATTCTCGTCCCATGTCATCTCGACATAATCTATGAGCAAGACCGGTCTACTGATAATCGACTCCCATGCATTGGCTTATCGCGCTTATTTTGCCATGCAGCAACAGAACTTGATGAACCCCGTCACGGGCCAACCCACGGGGGCGGTCTACGGTTTTCTCCGGATGATGTTCAAGGTGATTATGGATACCCAGCCCGAAATGACGGCCGTGGTCTGGGATGCCAAGGGCAAGAATTTTCGCCATGAGATGTACAAGGAGTACAAGGCAACTCGCAAGCCCATGCCGGATGATTTACGGGGGCAAATCGACGAAATCAAGGAACTGGTAGCTAAAGCGGGCTTTGAGAACCTGGAAGCTCCCGGTTTCGAGGCCGACGACCTCATGGGCGGCCTGGGAAAGCGCTTCGGCAAACGCAAAAACGTAATTCTTTTGAGCGGCGATAAGGACTTATACCAAATCTTAACTAAAAAGGTCCGCATGCTGCGGCCTTCCAAGGGCGTCAGCGAATTCATCGAAATCGATCCGGAATGGGTTGAGACGGAGTTAGGCGTAACGGTGAAGCAAATCCCGGATTACATGGCCATCGTGGGGGATACCAGCGATAATATTCCCGGCGCGAAGGGAGTCGGTCCCAAGGGAGCCGCCAAGCTCTTGCAAGAATACAAGACCCTGGACGGGATTTATAAAAACATCGAAAAGATCACGGCGAAAGCCCTCAAGAGCAAACTGGAAACGGACAAGGAGAACGTCTATCTCTCCAAAAAGCTGGCCACCATCGACGTGGATCTGAAAGAAGCCGACGAAGTCGATGAGGAGAAGCTCTTCACGCCGAATTTTCTGGAAGAGGATATTCGCATGATCTTTCGGCGGGAAGGCTATAACCAGATCTACGCCGAACTGAATCGCGCCGTGGATCGGGGCGTCGTTATCGGCGCGGCGTCGAAAACCGCTTCCAAATCGGCGGCGGGAGCGAAGACGGCGGCTAAATCCGGAGCCGCCTCCAAAGCAGCCGCGAAATCAAGCGGTGCGGCGGATACGGGCGCGGGGACGGCCGCCAAAAAGAGCGGAGCGGGACCGAAATACGAACTCGTGGATACGCTGGACGGCTTGAAGAAAGTCGTAACCGAACTTTCAAAGGCGGAACTCATTTCCGTCGATACGGAAACGGACAATCAACAACCTATGCTGGCCAATCTCGTGGGCGTCTCCCTGGCCGCGAAGAAGGGACGGGCCTGGTATGTCGCCCTGCCGCCCGCCGGAAGCGATCACGCGGACAAGGGTATCGAGCTGGAACAAGCGCGACCGCTTCTAAAGAAGCTACTGGGCACGAAAAAAATCGCCAAGGTCGGCCAGAACATTAAATACGATTTCATTGTGCTTCGCCGTCACGGCATCGAGATGGAAGGCATTCAATTCGATACCATGATTGCCTCCTATCTTTGCAATCCCAATGTTCGTCGCCACAACATGGATGATATGGCCCTGGATATACTGGGCCATACCACCATCAAGTACAGCGAAGTCGTCGGTAGTGGTCGCAATCAAAAGACCATGGACCAGCTCGAACCCGAGGCCGTTCGAGATTACGCCTGCGAAGACGCGGACATCACGCTTCAGTTGTACCAGAACCTGGTCAAGATGACGAAGAAGCAGAAGCTGGAAAAAGTCAATGAGGAGATCGAGATTCCCCTCCTGACCGTTCTCGCGGACATGGAGCAAGCCGGCGTCACCATCGACGTTAAGTACTTTAAAAAATTATCGAAGAGTTTCGAACGTAAACTGACCAGCCTGGAGAATCGCATTTACAAGGCGGCCGGATACGAGTTCAACGTGAACTCCACGAAGGAACTTCAGAAGCTGCTCTTCGAGGACTTGAATCTTCCCAAAGGCAAGAAAACCAAGACCGGTTACTCCACCGATCACAGCGTTCTGGAGACATTGAGCGGACTGCATCCCGTCGCGGACTACTTGCTGGAGCATCGTAAGTACGGTAAGTTGAAGTCGACCTACGTCGACGCGTTGCCGGCTCTTATTCATCCGGAAAGCGGGCGTATTCATACCAGCTTGAATCAAACCATCGCCGCTACGGGGCGATTGTCTTCGGTGGATCCCAACCTGCAGAATATTCCCATTCGCGAGGAAACCGGTCGCATGATTCGCCAGGGATTTATACCGCGCGAAGGTCATGAACTGCTTTCGCTGGACTATTCCCAGATCGAGTTGCGCGTTATGGCTCACTACTCGAAGGACAAGGCGCTCATCGAGGCGTTCGCGAAGGAAGGTCTGGACGTTCACGCCCGTACGGCTTCCTCGTTGTTCGGCGTGGACGAGGACAAGGTCGATCCGGATATGCGTTCCCAGGCGAAGGCGGTCAACTTTTCCATTATCTACGGCGTTACCGAGTTCGGGCTGAGCCGCAACCTGGGCATTCCCCGGGAGGCCGCCCGCGAATACATTGAAAAGTTCTTCGCCAAATACCCCGGCGTACGAAAATACATGGACGACACCATCGCCTTCGCCGAGAAACACGGCCACGTGGAAACGCTCTTCGGTCGCATTCGCCAGATTGCCGAAATCAAATCATCCAATCGCTTTCGCCGCGAAGGAGCCCAGCGCACCGCCATCAATACTCCCGTGCAGGGAACCAGCGCGGACATCATCAAGATGGCCATGCTGAAGATTCACGCGGACATGAAGCGCAAGAAGTTGCGTTCCCACATGATGCTCCAGGTTCACGATGAACTGCTGTTCGACGTGGTGCCCGAGGAGAAGGACGAAGTCCTGAACATCGCCAAAAGTCGCATGGAAAAAATCGTAAAACTAAAAGTGCCCCTGAAAGTCGACTACGGCTTCGGCAAAAACTGGGACGAAGCTCATTGAATCACCAGGGTGGGGACGCCGTCCCCTCCCTGGGACCCACCCCTGCCGGGGGTTGCGGTTCCCCCGGACCCCGCAAACGCTTCGTCAGGTTGATTTCGTAATTCGATTTACGCTCGGCGTTTGTTTCGTGGCGAATCATGTTTCGCTTGTTTGTCAGGTTGCTTCTTTTTGCGTCGTGCGCGTACCATATTCGAGAGCAAATTTCAGAGCCTTTTTCAACTTCCGTTTAACGGCACCTGAAGCGTGGGGAAAATTCCTGGACGAGATTCGGGTCATCGAGGTAGGGGATTTCCCCGCCTTACACGACTCCCTCCCCAGGCCCCTCCCTCGCCAGGGGTTGCGAATCCCCTGGGACCCT
>CAZGYS010000458.1:0-5662 GCA_964530305.1 uncultured Leptospiraceae bacterium | reverse complement strand
TTAGAGTGCCGGTCTGTCACACCGGAGGTCGCGGGTTCAAGTCCCGTCTGCCCCGTTCCTCGTCTTCGATGTCCCGATAATTCTTCATCACCGGGACTCCAAGTTTTCCTCATACAATAGCATTACGAATCAATCCTACATCACCGGGACATCGGTGACGAGGGACGACGTATGACTGGCAAGAATCCTTGCGTTTGCGGGCGACGGACAGGATGTCCGGAGTGTCGCCGAAGCCACGGATGGCGAGAGGCGACCTGCTCGACAGGATGCCGAGTGTGTCGCGCGAGGCAGGATGCCGGAAGCGCGACGTCTCAAGTCCCGTCTGCCCCGCTTTTTGCCGGCACCACTCGCGCTCCGCGCTTTAGTGCCTTGACTCTTCCGCCCAGTTCCTCGTCGCGGGTACCCCTCCCCAATCCGCGACAAGTTCCCGCGCTACTTCCAGCACAATAACACTTTCGTAAGCCTACTTCCGTCTCGGAGTATCCGGGGCGAGGAACATCGCATGACCGGCACGAACTCACGCGTTCGCTTTACTACGCAGGTACGCGATAGCTTCGCGACACGAATGCCCTACCTGCATGGCTTCGGCCTCTTCCAACGGCGTGGCGTAGTTGTCGATTTCCGTTCGAATGTTCAAGTCCGCGCCATGCGCGACGAGAAGCTCAAGCGCCGTCACGTCGTTCTTTACCGCCGCCGAATGTGCCGGAGTCCAGTCATGGATACCTTTCATGTTCACATCCGCGCCGGCTCGTAGTAAGCTCTTGAGTACATCATGACGATCGACGGGATTGCGATCCAGGGCCGAGTGCAACACCGTGTATCCCTCTTCGTCTCGAAAGTGAAGGTTCACGCCGCGGGCCAACATCCAATCTACGCTGGAAACAGTACCGTAATCAATGGCATTGATGATCCACCGCCGCCCGATAAATGAGTCCACGCCCTCCGGGAAGCTCACAACCAGTTCCGCCAGCTCCGCTAATTCGCCTGCATCTCCGGAACGTATTACGGTTAGGCAGTACTCGTAGTCCGCCGGGTCCTCATTCATCTCGAAGTCTCCATGATTGGAATGAACGGCACCAGGAATCTGAGTTCATCAAAACTCCCGGCACCAATTTACTTAACGCTTCATTGGCCAGCTATTGTTCCAGTCCGGTGCCGGAAAGATTCGCGCCGTTGAAATTGGCATCTTCGATTTGCGCATAGCGAAAGTCGGCGCCGGAAAGATCGCAATTTTCGAAATCAGCCGCCTTCAGAAAGGCTTTTCGGAAGTTCGCGTTCTTTAGACTTGAGCGCGAGAAATCCGTGTGCGGAAGCTTGGCATTGCTGAAGTCCGCGCCGTCAAGGATGGAGTCGGTCATCAAACAGGCGATCATATTGCAACCGCGAAAGCTCACACCCGTTGCCTGCACCGCAAGCAATGCCGCGCATGACAGAACTTCGCCGGCCAGTGCGCCCTCCAACCCCGTAAGATCCGCGAATGACAGGTTGATTTGTTCCCCCACGCTGGACGTCTTTCCCTGCCATAGCGCCATGGGCAGTCCCGAAACATCCAGAACCTGCCAGCTATTGAAGCGCTGATTGTAAGCAATGGAGTTCAGAAATTCGCGGTGTTGTTCAATCAGCGGCTCCCACTCTTCGAGCGTCATGGGCGCTTGTCGCATTTGCGCGATTAAATCGGACTCTATCGCCATGAGATCTTTAACCCCGGTATTCCTTCATCGCATTTCGAATAACTTTCCGGTATCCGCTGTTTGCCGCTTCGAGCAGACTCGGGTGCGATTTATTCCCTTTTTCATCTTCGTGTATTATGCTGCTGTCGGGTTTGTGCGGGTCGGCGCCGAACTCAATGAGCAATCGCACCGCGGCTGAGTTTTGCCGACCAATGGCCCACCCCAGTATGTAAGATTCATCCTCCCACTGGGAGTAGGTCATGTTGGGATCGGCACCAGCAATCAGCATGAGTTCAAACGTCTTCAATTGCGATTTCTCGAGCTGCTCAAAAAGACAATCCCGATCGATGCCGTGCCCTTGTTTCTTCAATAAGGCAAGCGCTTCTTGCTTGCTTGGACGCGGAGTTGCTTCCGCCGACTGCTCTGGTTTGTCGAGCAAGACTACGACGTCCTTACCCAGCCATTTCCGCAAAGCCTGGGCTTGTTCCCTGGTAGCCTTCTTCTCCATGAGCATTCCGATAATCTCTTCGTTTGGCGTATTGCGAGCGATGGAGTTCTTGTAGAGTTCGGCGGTAAACTCCTGCGATTCCCAGGACTCGGAATTAGGCCAGTACCATGAGAACGCCATTCTGGCGCCCTTCGTCACGTATTCCGATATGGTGCCCACGGCGAACCGCTCAACGTCGTTGGCATCGTCAAAGTACAGTTCGGCTTCTTTTCTGGTTTCGCCTTCATTGCGATTGAGAAAGGTTGAACCCTCCGCTTGCAATTCATCGAAGGCGGTATCCTCGGCATAATCCACCCAATCCCAATCTTCGGGGCGCTTGTGCCAGCCCATGGATTTTAAGGGCACCAGGTTTAATTGTCCGCCGCCGTAACCTTCGCTACTGTCCTCGGCTTCTTCAACCATTGAGTTGAGTATCCAGACCAAACGAATGGAACCGATCTCCCTGTAGAAGGCGAGTATTTCATCCGGGTAATTGGGGAGTTTTCGCAGCAGCGAACGCCCGTCGGTCGGTTTACCCAATTTGTAGATAGCTATTTTGATGTCCTTACGCTGGGTAAAGACCCGGCAATAGGCAAGCAGCAATTGCGCCAGGGTCATGCCGTATTTATCCATGAAAGGCTTGTTGGCTTTGTCAATCGCGGCATTGAGCTCGGCCATTTCCTTTTCAAGCGCTTTCTCTTTATTGTTTATCTTACTAGCGGCATCCTTAAGTATGTCGGGCACGTCGCCGCTCTTGATGATTAAAGCAACCATCTCGGCCTCGGTCATTGTGCTTATGTTAAGACTTCGCGCTTTGGCGAGTTTCGAGCCGGCATCTTCTCCGTGAATTACCAGATCGGTCTTGCTCGAAACACTGTCGGTAACCCGGGCCCCTGAATCGGTGAGCAGCTTTTTCGCTTCCGCTCGCTTCAGGGTTACGAACGTTCCGGTTAGTACAATCTTCTTCTGGTCAAACTCGGGAATACTCATGCCGTGACTCCTCTCTACGGGATCACGCGCGATGGTTTATCCGCGTCAACTAAATTACTGAATAAGACACTCCGCCGGGCCCCACGAACTCCCGTCGTCGGCGCCCGGTTTCAATCTCGCGTCAGCCGAACGACGGCCGGATGGCCGCCGTCAGTTCTTTGGTGGAAGGCAGTTCCCCGGCGATGGTCTTGCCCGTGGCGGAATAGTAGGCCAGGCCGCTTACGTTCTTTTTGAGGACGCCCTTCATGATCGGCTTCATCATGAGCGTTCCCATGAGCCAATCGAAAGGTCCGCCCTTGACGTCGAAATCGACGCTCCAATAAATTTCACTCAAACCTTCGTCCATCTGATTTACACCCAGTTCCGCTTGCATGCTTTTCAGCGGAGACGCCGTTTCCGAAACCCGCACTTTGTAGCCGCGCCCGTCTTGCCATTCCGTAATTCCCTCGATGAGGCTGAAACCATCATGTTGCATGGTGACTTTACGTTTCGCTCCCAGGCCGCTTTGCTTGTCTCCCACGATGGAGCAAGCGCTCACGGTAGGCGCGAATTTGTCGATTCCGCCGTAGTTCCGAAGTACTTCCCAAACCTTCGCCGGGGCAGCTTAACTTTCATGGACTCTGAAATGTGATGTGTCATTGTGTTTTCCTTTCTGATCTTATTCTTATCGTTCTTCTCGAGTTGCATGCAACCCGCGCAAAATGATTTCAATGGCCGCCGTGAGATCTTTTTCAAAGTTGATTCTCAATGCCTTGAATTCAGGCATGCCGTAGAGCTCTTTCAGGACGTCGTTTTCGGTAGCCGCGGCCCAGTAGTTGGTCGTAGCCGCGAAGCTCAGATTTAAGTATCTAAAGCCGTCTTCGATGGTTAAGGCGGGATAGATACGAACGACTTCCGCGGCGATTTCAAACAGACGATTCATGGCCGTAGTCTTGAAGACCATGAGTTGTTCGAGGGAACTGTTTCTTTCCAGGGAAGTAAACAGCATCGGGTTTAAGTCCAGATGCCGGGTATGTGCCTTCATGGATCTTACGTAAGCCTTCGCGAAGCGCTCAACATCCGAATCTTGTTCGAGTTTGCGTAACCGCTTCAGACAATCGTCCACCCACTCTTCGAAGAGCGTCGAAAATATGTTCAGGAAGATCTCTTCCCGGGACGAGAAGTATCGATATAGGTTCGACTTCGTGAAACCGGCCTCGGCCGCGATGGCGTTGAAGCTCACTTTCTCATAACCGTCCCGTTTGAGCAAGGTGAAGGCGGCCGTATAGACGGCTTCCCTGCGCTCATTCTTTTTTTCGTCCGTTCTGGCTCTTTGCCAATCCATCCGACCCCGAAGAGACCAATGGTCTCTTATCAAAAACAAATAAAAGACCACCGGTCTCTTGTCAACGAAAAAGCGCGGCATGGAATTGGTTTTACACGCCCTGTCACCGTCGGAGGGTGTCCGGGACAATGGATGAATACTGGCGAAAGGTAATCGGGAGAGCCGTCAATGCACGCGCCGTGCACGCGGAGGAAACCATCCAGGAGCTCTGGAGCGGGTACGGTCAAATCCGGCGGTTTACGGTGGAAGGCGGAGACCAGGATTCGGTGGTCGTGAAGCATATCGCCTTTCCCACGTCAAAGAATCATCCGCGCGGTTGGAACAGTAACCTGTCCCACGAACGCAAACTGAAATCATATCGCGTGGAAGCCGTCTGGTATAAGGAATGGAGTTCAATGACCGATGAGCGCTGCCGCCTGCCCCGCTGCTTTGCCCATGCGACCCGGGGGGATCAGGCTCTACTGGTGCTGGAGGATCTGGACGGGGCCGGCTTTCCACAACGACGCACGACGGTTACCTGGGTGGAGACCGCCGCGGTGCTTGCCTGGCTGGCGAATTTTCACGCGGCCTTTCTCGGTCGCGCGCCGGACGGGCTGTGGAAAAACGGAACCTATTGGCACCTGGATACTCGTCCCGACGAACTCCGGGCCCTTGAGGATTCCGCCCTCAAGCAAGCCGCCGGCCCCATTGATCTCTTACTGAAAAAAGCGCGATACAAGACCATCGTGCACGGCGACGCGAAGCTGGCCAACTTCTGCTTTTCGCCCGACGGAGAACGTACGGCCGCGGTGGATTTCCAGTACGTCGGCGGGGGTTGCGGCATGAAGGACGTGGCCTATTTCGCGGGCAGTTGCTATTCCGAAAAAGAATGCGAAGAGTACGAGGAACAAATCCTGGAGCATTACTTTTCATGCCTGCGAGCTGCCCTGCCCGACTTCGCCGAGTTCGCCCAACTGGAAGCGGAATGGCGCCGACTGTATCCCGTCGCCTGGACGGACTTTCATCGCTTCCTCAAGGGTTGGAGCCCCGGACACTGGAAGATCAACGCCTACAGCGAACGCGTGGCGCGAGAGGTTATCGCGGCCCTCAATAAGCCCGCGTGATGGAAGGCGATTCAATGGAACGAAATTCATGAAGCTGGACGCCGCGACCCTGCTTGAACTGGGTGAAATCGCGCGAACGGCCGCGTTA
>CAZGYS010000457.1:0-5663 GCA_964530305.1 uncultured Leptospiraceae bacterium | reverse complement strand
GCGGGTAAAACCGCTGTCATGCAGTATGCCTTCAAGTTCGTATTCGCGCCGGCGCTGCACCTGTTCGGCATCAGCCACAGCCTCTACGACGGAGCGCTGCCGGCCATTGAGGCCCTGATTGCGGATGATGTTCAGCCCGGCAAGGTCTACGCGCCCGGCGCTAAAAACGAACTCACCGGCGACCCCATCGCCTGGGAAATAGACCGCACGCATTTCCATGAAGAGGATATCGACCTGCTGTGGGATAAAACCCAGGCAATGCTCAACCTGAATGTCTCCGATTATCTCCAGTAATTTGAAATAAAAGCCGCGCGAGGCGTCATCGCTCTTCACGGAGTGTGGCGCCTCTTCGCCGTCCACATCAGGCGGAGCTGATGAAAAGCTGAGTTAAGAATGAGGAATACGAATTATGACAATACAAGAAATAGCAGACATGATCAACGCGGGGAATGTGCATCAGATTAGAGCGGGAGAAAAACATCGCTTCATCGACATCACGATCGTCGAGGCCGCGGGCAGATTCTTCGTTCGTCAGTATAAATTCGGAAAGAGAAGCTGGTATCACGCGTTCCTGGAAAACCCGAAGGGCGAAATGAAGTGCGGTGATTCGATCATACCTATCGAAGGTCGCGTCCCGAAAGATCTGGAGCAAATCAATCCCGTGGTTACGGAAGCATATATAAAGAAACTTGGAATGATCTATAGAACAATGCGTTTGGGATTCAGCACTCGAAAACATGAAGATTCGACGTTGGAGCTCATCCCGAAGCTCTAACATGGACTTGCTTCTTTGGCACGCATTCGCCCGTCCCGCGGACGAGGTGCAATGCCCACCGGAGGAGAGAATAATCTAATCAAGATCCGGATTCTTAATGAAATCCGAGGGAGTGAGTCCTGTTTTTCTCTTGAAGAAGGTTGAGAAGTGTTGCGGGTATGAAAATCCCAGTTGGAGCGCGACCTTCTCAATCGTCATTTCATTCATTAGTAATAAATTTTTCGCCTCTTCCACAAGAAACTGATGCAGGTGTTGCAAAGAAGTCATGCCGGTTTCTGTTTTTAAGGCATCACTGAGATAGCGCGATGAGACTCCCAAAAACCTCGCTATCGAATCGACCGTCGGCAGCCCTTCATCCTTCAGGCGTCCCGACTCCAGGGCCTCCAGGAAGAATTCCTTGAATTGATACAACAATCCATTATTCAAGGGTTTCCGGTTTAAGAACTGTCGCCTGAAAAATCGTTCTGAATAGTTCAACAATGAATCGAGCTGAGAGAGTATGATTTTCTTGCTGAGTTCATCCTGCGTATTGTGGTACTCTTTTTCGATAGCATCCAGAATACCTTGCACGATGGCTTCTTCTTGAGGGGACAAGTGCAGTGCTTCATTCGTTGTATAAGAAAAGAAAGCGGCATGCTGGAATTTTGATCTTATTTCAGTACCTTTTAAGTAATCATCGTGAATGCACATACTCGTACGTCTACCGAAGACCGTTATCCCTTCCAGCGTTACCCTCTGACCTGGAGCCGTGTAGATCATGGAGCCATTGCGACAATCGTATTTGGTGCGACCATAGATAAACGAACCGGAAATCAAGTGCTTCAAGGATATTGTATAAAAGTTGCCGGTATACGAAAACGGTTCGTCAAAACAAACTTCAGTACCGTTTTCATCTTCGGCTTGCTGAGTTACCAGATAGAACAGTGGATTTTCCGGCTCCGGAAGACCCAGGAATTCGTTTGATTCGGCAATCGTATTAAATACATGCTCGCTCATTCTTGATATGTAATAAAAGAATTTTCACCCTGTCAATATTTTTGGCGTCTTCGCGGCTTTGAGCGAAAACTGAAATGCATAACTCTTTCGTGGTTTCGCGTATTTACATTGAAGAAGGTTTCGATTATCCTCCATCGGCACCGGAGTGAACACTTCCTTCATCAGCTCTTAAGAAAAACTGAAACGCGTACAGCTTTCGTAATTTCGCGTATTCACAATCGCGAATGTTTCGGTTATCTTCCAGGTCATAAATCGGCATCCCCTGGAATCATGGCGGATGCCGGACAAATGAGAATATGAATTCTTAGAGGTAAAAAAATGAAATGGAAACTCAAATACCTGACAGGGTTAAGTATAGTAGCCGCGCTATCATTATCGTCTTGTTCGGAAAATCTGAAACCGGGAGTCAACAAGGTATCCTTCAAAAGTCAAGGTGCTAAACTCGTGGGAAATCTTTATCTGCCTGACGGCTTCGATCCGACCCGAAAGTACCCGGCGGTTGTTTTCTCCGGGCCTTTCAACCAGATCAAAGAGCAAATGGGCGCGAAGTACGGCAAAAAATTCGCGAAAAAGGGCTATGTATTCCTGGCATTTGATCACCTGGGATATGGAGACAGCGAAGGCAAAATCAGGAACAACGAGCATGCCTTCGTAAAGATGGAATCCATCCGGGACGCGATTTCATATATGCGAACTCTGGGCTTCGTGGACAGGGAAAGATTTTTTGGTTATGGAGCCTGTGCCGGCGGCGGCTACATGCCGTTGGTAGCCGTAACCGACAAGCGTCTGAAGGCGATCGCTACCGTCAGCGGCATGATGGATAATCAAGCGTCCTATTTCGGCGTGATGACCAGAAAGCAATTGATGCCGCTTTTTAAGATGGCCAATGAAGCCCGTCAAAAACAATACGAAAACGGCAAGGTCGAATATTATGATGTGCTGGGCATGGAAAAAATTGACCCTAAAAATTTGCCCGCGGGCGCGGCGGGCGAAGGCTATGATTATTATATGACGGCCAGAGCCGGAAAACAAAAGTATCGTAACTATAACCACAGGGCTCCCAAAACCATAATGGAAAATGCGCCGATTACCAGTGCCCAGACTTATGCTCGCTATTTGTACACTCCGTACCTTGGAATCTACGGTCAAAAAGCGATGAGCGATACCGCTCCCTTAACGATTAACTTTTATAAAGCGGCAAGTGAGCCGAAAGAGTTGTTCGAAGTCCCCGGGGCCACTCACGTGAGCCTGTATGATTCCGATAAGCATGTGGATCAGGCTATTGATAGAATGGATAAATTTTTCAAGAAACATGGTGGGGCAAAAACTCTTTAACCCCGAGATTTGGGCGGATTAAATTCCGCCCTTTCTCATTATTCTCAACCCAATTCCTGCTTGCAAAACACAGTAACCTTCTCCCCGACCGGATCGACCTGATGATACGCCGCGTTCGTGTCCGCGGTCGAAACCTCGCCGAACGAAAATCGCCAGACATTTCGTAAAATCGACCATGGACTCGGACCCGATTTTCAAGCATACTAACCACATCAAATGCAGCCGGACGTCGAGAGCAACGTGAAGCAGATTGAACGCTACATCAAGTATCTGGGCGAATTCTCGAGGCTCGGGCTCAAGGAGAAACCTAAAATGACCAATACAGCATCTGAAGTACGAACTGAAGTACAAAAAGTCAATTTCAAGAGCCAGGGGCATCAACTGGCCGGCCTGCTCTTCGTGCCGGAGAATTTCGACGCAAGCCGAACGTACCCCACCATTGTTTTCACCGGCCCCTTTAATCAAGTCAAGGAACAGACCGGTTCAGTCTACGGCAAGAAGCTGGCGGCCCTGGGCTATGTCGTTCTGGCATTCGATCACCTGGGTTACGGCGACAGCGAAGGCTCGGTTCGCAACAACGAAAAAGCCGCCTGGAAAATGGAAGGCGTTCGCGATGCGATTAGTTACCTGGGCACCCTGCCCTATGTGGACCGCGAAAACATCTTCGGCCTGGGAGTTTGCGCCGGCGGAGGTTATATGGCGATTGTCGCCGTGACCGATAAGCGCCTCAAGGCGATTGCAACCGTGAGCGGCATGATGGACAATACCATGAGTTACTTCGGGATCATGTCACGGGAACAAATCGTTCCGCTACTGGAGACGGCCAATGACGCGCGTCAACGCATGTATGCAAGCGGCGAAACCGAGTATTACGATGCCCTGGGAATGGAATCCATCGATGTGAACCAACTGGATCCCGCCTCGGTTCAGGCCGAGGGTTACGACTTCTACATGACCAAACGCGCGGGCGCCGAAACGTATCCGAACTATACCCATCGCACGGTATCGAATCTTCTCGAAGACGCCCCGTTGACGAGCGCGACCACTCTGGCCCCTTACCTGTATACCCCTTATCTAGGGATCTACGGTGAGAAAGCCCTGGCCGATACCGGTCCTCTAACCGTCGCCTTTCACGCGAAGGCGAGTGAACCGAAGGAACTCCATGAAATCGAAGGGGCAAGCCACGTCAGTCTCTACGACATCGACGCGGACGTGGATCGCGCCGTGAATAAAATGAAGGAATTCTTCACGAAGCACGGAAGCTCGAATCAATGATTCATCTCGAGCGGCCGGCGGGAGGGCGTTCGTCTCACCCGTCGGCCCCTTGCGTACATTCAACCAGGAGCATTATATGAAAGTCATTATTACCGGAGCTTCGGGCATGCTCGGCCAGGCGGTGCTGAAAGAAAGCCTGGCCGACGACTCCATAAGCTCAATTCTAATCGTATCCAGGACCCCGCTGAACATCGAACACGGCAAAGTTAAGGAAGTGGTCCTCAAGGATTTTCTGGACGTGGATTCAATCGCCTCCGAGCTGCAAGGTTACGATGCCTGCTTCTTTTGCGCGGGAACCAGTTCGAGCTCCATGGGCGAAGAGCTTTATCGCAAGTTAACGGTCGACATGACGTTGAAGTTCGCGCGCACTCTCGTGGGCATCAACCCGAACATGAGTTTCACCTATGTTTCAGCCCACGGTTCGGACGCTTCCAGTAAAACCATGTGGGCCCGGGTGAAGGGTCAGGCCGAGAACGAGTTGAAGGATGTCGGCTTCAAGAACCTGTACATCTTTCGACCGGCAATGACACATCCCGAACCCGGAATCGAAATTAAGTCGGCATGGAACGCGCGAATCTTGTTTTTCGCGAAACCGCTATATCCATTGTTGAAACTAATGTTTCCTCGACTGGTCACGACAACGAGCAGATTCGGCAGGGCGATGATACTCGTCGCCCGCGAAGGTCTCGACCAGAGTATTTACCATGTCACCGATATCAATCGACTCGTGGAGGCTGAATAGATGAAGACAAAATCAGCATTATTCACCATGGCCGCTCTGCTCCTTTCCGCATGCGCCAATTTCGGTACGAGTCCGGATCAGGAGCAGACGCAAACGTTCCTAAAATCAAAACAATACAATTCGGAAACGCGAATGTTCCAGAACCGACGCCCGGGGCTTATCGCAAAGGCTCGCGAGGAAGCAATGAGTCTGTCGTTCATCTGGGAATGGTTTCAGGGCGGCGTGGATTCGACCCCGACCGAAAAACTGCCGGAGTCGAAAGTCGACATGACGGCCTTTCTGTCCGAATCAAACAAGTTGAAATTCATCTGGCTGGGCCATTCTTCCCTGCTGCTCAACTTCCAGGGGAAAATCATCCTGATCGATCCGGTTTTCTCCGGGTCGGCATCGCCCGTGAGTTTCGTGGCCAGGCGATTTCAACCTCCGGTCATCACACTTAAGGATTTGCCGAAGATTGACGTAATTTTGATCTCTCACGATCATTACGATCATCTCGATATGAAAACGATTAAGTTTTTCAGGAATAAGGAAGTCACCTTC
>CAZGYS010000456.1:1101-5665 GCA_964530305.1 uncultured Leptospiraceae bacterium | reverse complement strand
ACTCGGAACTACTCTTCGTATTGGAAAAAGTCGGCGGATCCAGAAAGATGAGGTCGTACTTATCGCGATTCTCCCGCAGGAAGCGGCGGCAGTCCATGCGCTCCAGGCGATGTTTGCCGCCCTTGATGCCGTTCAGTTCCAGATTGCGCGCCGCCCAGTCCATGTAGGTGCGCGAAAGATCCACGGTCGTGGTCGAGCGGGCCCCGCCCAGCGCCGCGTGAACCGTGGCCGTGCCGGTGTAGGCGAACAAATTAAGGAAGGAGCGTCCCTTTGCCTTTTCCCCGATGAGCTTTCGCGTAAGGCGATGATCCGGAAACAAACCCGTGTCCAGATAGTCGTGGGGATTGATTAGAAAACGACAATCGTACTCGGCGATTTCCAGAAACTCTCCCCGGGCGGCGCGCTTTTCGTACTGGTTGGCGCCTTTCTGCCTGGCGCGCAGCTTGAGTACGGTTTTGCTCGGCGCAAGACCCAACACCATGGGCGCGATGAGCAAAACGTCCAGCACCCGTCCCCGGGCTTTGCGGGGATCGATTTCGGACGGCGCGGCGTATTCCTGCACGATTAGATGATCATCGTAGATATCCAGGGCCACGTTATAGGCGGGAATGTCCGCGTCATAGACGCGATAGGCCTGGACGCCTTCCTTACGGGCCCACTTGCGCAGACGCTTAAAGTTTTTCTCCAGGCGATTGCGAAACTCGGCCGCCGTGGGAGCCAGACGCAGTCGGTCCTGAGGTCCCAATTCCAGGACGGGTTCCTTGCCGCGCCCGGTGTTTTCGCCTTCGGGCGATTGCTTGCCTTCGTCCCCGGAAGGTTGTTCCTCGGGCGCGTCCATATCGTACAGGGTCAAGGAGCAGAGCAGGGCGCCATTGTAGAGTTTGTGCGATTTGCGCGCGCGCAGGCGCAGGGTCGGCAGCATGTCGGGGGCCGCGGTAATCATGGCGGCGGACCAGCCCGCGAAGCCGTTGCGTAAACGAGAACCCAGCAGGGTATACAGGCGCGCTATTTCGGCTTCGTCTCCCAGCCTTTCGCCGTAAGGCGGATTGCAGACGAGTAAGCCGGCGGGAGCGGGCGCGTCCACTCGCCCCAGTTCGCGAGCGCCCACCTTGACCAGATGCGCGACGCCGGCCGCGCGAATATTCTCCCGCGCCATGGCCACGGCCTTCTGATCGTGGTCGTAACCGTATACACGGGGTCCGCGCACATTGGCGGCGGCGCGTTTTTCCTCGGCTTCATGGACCAGTCTTCGCCACAGGTCTCGGTCGTGACCCAGCCAGCCTTCGAAACCGAAACGTGCGCGAAACAGCCCCGGCGCTATGTCCGCCAGCATCAGGGCCGCCTCAATAAGCAGGGTTCCCGAGCCGCAGAAGGGATCCAGCAATGCCCGGGGCTGGTCGGGGTTTTCGCCGTCGGGATGAACGCCGGGCTTGCCCCAGCCCGCGCGATACAATACGGCGCAGGCCAGGTTTTCCTTCATGGGTGCTTCGCCCGCCTTGCCGCGATATCCGCGGCGATGGAGGCTTTCGCCGCTCATGTCCAGGGCGATGCGCGCCTTGCCGCCGGCGCAGTGAACGTTCAGGCGCACGTCCGGCTTGTCCCGATCCACCGACGGTCTGCGTCCTTCGCGTTCGCGAAAGCGATCCGCCAGGGCATCCTTCGTGCGCTGGGCTCCGAAGCGGGAATCCGTAATGGCTCCGTCCCGGGCGTTGAAGTCCACGGCGATGGTGTTGTTCGCGTGGAGGTGTTGCTCCCAGGGCACGGCCCGAGCACGCGCGTGGAAAGCCTCCTGATCCGCGAACTCGAATTCGGCTATGGGCATGAGGACGCGGGAAGCCAGGCGGGAATGGAGGCAGGCGCGATAGGCGATTTCAAGGGTCCCCTTGAAATGGACGCCCGCCAGGGTTGGGCGAGTCTCGGCGCCCAGGGCGGTCAGTTCCGCGGCGAGCAGGTCCTCCACTCCCCTGGGAGCCGTCGCGAAAAAATCGGGCATCCCACAGGGATTCGGTCGGCGGCCGGGGCGTCACCTGATTTTTTACGCCGCTTCCCGCGCGAACATGCTTGCGGGCGACGCGGCGCCGATGAGTCTGGCCCCGAATCGCATCGACCACGGAGGAAGGCATGCTCGTAGACCTATCCGAACTTTCACCCAACAAGATCTATCATACGTTTATCCAAACCATCATCCCGCGTCCCATCGCCTGGACCATCACCGATAATGGAGACGGTTCGCTGAACCTGGCGCCCTTTTCTTATTTCAACGGTTTGTCCAGCAACCCGCCCCTGGTGACCATTTCCATCGGCAAAAAACCCGACGGTTCCAAAAAGGATACCTGGGTGAACATCGAGGAGCGCTCTCACTTCGTCGCGAACATCGCCCATCGGGAGCTGGCCGAGAAGGTGACCGCCAGCGCCGCCAGTCTGCCCCACGGCGAATCGGAACTGGAAAAACTGGGCCTGGAGACGGCCGAGATCGAGGGCTGTCCCCTGCCGCGCCTGAAGCAGGCGCGCATCGCCTTCGTGTGCGAAAAGCATCAAATCATTGAAGTGGGAGACACGCCCCAGGGCCTGGTCATCGGGCGAGTGCGCTACGTCTACGTGGATGATTCCGTCGCCGAGGTGAACGACGGTCGTATGTCGGTGGACCCCGCGAAGGTGGATCCCCTGGGACGCATCGGCGGCAACGACTACGCCCTCTTCGGCGAAACCATCACCGTCGAGCGGCCGAAGTAGGCCCCGGGCGTCCCTCCGGCGCTGCTTGCGCGCGTATCAGCGCTTCTTGCGTTTGTCTTCGCGTCGGTTCAGTAGGTTCGCCAATCGGCCGCGCAGGGCCTCGGCCTCCATGACTTGCAGGCCGGTCAGGGGAATCTTAAAGATCTTTTTCTCCAGCCAGAACATGCGCGGGATCTCGCGCAGGCGCACATCGCCAACACGCATGCGGTCCAGGCGCTCCGCCTGTTCGCGATTTAGCAAAAACAGTTTGGGCACGCCGTGATCGGGATCGAATGAATACTGAACGCCGTGGATGTCCTCGCGAAGCATGCGCGGCCATTGCTCCGGTGAGGCTTTGGCGGCCGCGGTTTCGCGGGCGTCCGCGATGTAGGCGACGGAGTCCCCATGGATATCGATTCCGTGTTCGCTCTTGCGCAGGCGAACGGCCGCCACCATGACCACCAGTTGTAAAAGTCCGGCGGCGCCGGCGGCCCAGGTCCACCAGGCTCGCGCCGCGTCCGGACGGGCCTCCAGGAACAGCCCGGCGATGACCAGCAGCAAACCCGGCAGGAGCCCGCTTGCCGTGAGAAAAGTCTGAAAGGACAGATCCTCGCGCCAGCGAATGCGCGTTACGCCCGCGTCTTCGGTGAGCTGTACGTGTTCGGGCAGGGCAAGCGGCTTAAGCGAATCGCGCGTGCGCAAACGAATATTGCGCGCCAGGCGACCTTGAAAACTTACGGCGGTGCGTCGCAGCGCGAATTCCGCCAGGTCCCAGTAGCCGCCGTCCTTCATGATCATGAAAACCGTCCAGCGGCCCCGGCTCTTACGGCGAATCAAAAAAGAACGAATGCGTCCGTAGGGCATGACGGCCGTGCGCGAATCGCCCTGGAGCACGTAGACATCGCCCGCGTCGTTATTGAATTCCAGTCCCTCGGGGCGTAGTGAACGACCCCGTCGGTGGAGTAGCCCGCCGAAAAAAAGGAGCAAGGTTACGCCGGCGAAAATGAAGGCATGGGGCGGATACAAGCCTCCGCTGAATGAAACCCCCGCGGCGACGGCCGTGACCAGGGACATGAGCATGAGGGCCGGAAAGGCCAGCCGGGGGCGGAATCCGGATTTCAGGATGACGCGATTGCCTTCCTTCTCAAAGGCCGAGTAAGACATGCCGCAAGGGCTCCTCTCGGCCCCTGGTCGACAAGCTTTTTCCCGTCGCCGAAGGCTCTTGATCGGAAGTCCGCCCTGTCGATAATAAGCAGCATGGAAGCAAGGCAGAGCAGGGCTCGGACTCTACGGCCGGACAAGGTCAAGGTGCTGGTGGTCGCCGCCGTCGCGGCGGCCCTCGTGGGAGCCTTCGTTTCCGCGCCGGCCAAATCGCCTCCGGGGGGAGTGGAACTCCTGCCCCTGGAATCGGCGAAACCTCCCGCCGAGAAGTCGGCTCGCGTTCATATCATGAACGACGGACGCATTCCCCTGGCTTTCTACTTGAGTACGAACAATCGTAATTGGAAGCAATTTCGCCTGACCGCCGGCAAGGGTCGCTATTATTCATCGGCCGTGAAGGATCTCAAATTTCTCTACATCAAAGTCAAGACGCGCAAGCGTGGTTTCGTGAACTATCGCCTTCGCACGGGCGGTCGCTTCATGATTCGCTGGAACAAGGATAAGGCGGTCTGGGACGTGATGCGGATCGAGTATGTAAAGGAAGAGAAACCCGCGACTACGAAGCCGGCGAGTTAGTTGTTCGCCGGCGGTTCTTCATTGGCTGAGGGCTCTTGATTCGCTGAAGGCTCTTGACTGGCTGAAGGCTCTTGACTGGCTGAAGGCTCTTGACTGGCTGAAGGCTCTTGACTGG
>CAZGYS010000456.1:0-1001 GCA_964530305.1 uncultured Leptospiraceae bacterium | reverse complement strand
CTGAAGGCTCCTTCCCCGGCACCGGCCAGCCCAGGTGTTCGAGGACCAGTTTGATGTCGTGCCAGACGTCCCGGCGCAGGGGCGAGCGATCGCCGCCGTTGCGAAGCACGTAGGACGGGTGATAGGTGGGCATGACGGGGATGTCCCGGTAACGAGCCCATTGTCCCCGCAGGCGCGTGATGCCCGTTTTCGTATCCAGTATGAATTTCGTGGAAGGCCCGCCCAGGGTGATGATGACCTTCGGTTGGATCAGGTCGATCTGAGTTCGAATAAAGGGCGAACAAGCCTCCAGCTCCTCGGGCTCCGGCGGGCGATCCCTGTGACCCTGCAAATCCACGGTGGGGCGGCACTTGACTATATTGGCGATGTAGACCTGGCTTCGAGGGACGCCCATGCCCTTTTCGATAATGCGCGTGAGCAGTTCACCCGCGCGTCCCACGAAGGGGCGACCGGTTTCGTCCTCGGTGCGGCCCGGACCTTCGCCGATGAACATGACGTCCGCGTCTTCATTGCCTTCGCCGAAGACGACCTTGCGTCGCGTCGAGGAAAGCTTGCAGCGAAAGCAGCTCTCCGCCTGCGTGCGCAATATGCCCAGTTGCTCTCGCCGCATATCCATGGTCGTTCAACGTGTAGCGCGGGGGACGGGCGTAAAGATTTTTATTTCAAATATTGAACATTCTCCCGGCGCGATGTAGCCGGTTTGCGCGGGGCGATTTCGTTGCGGTTTTCCACGGCTTGTGCACATCTCGCTCACGCGCGAGCCAGAAAATCGCGCAGGCGATTCACGATTTCGCCATTGCCGTTCCTACCGGGGGCGTCCGAACTCGTGGGCGCGTGCAATGGTTGCGTAATGAAGGACCAATCGCCCTGGAAAAAATCCTCGGTCTCGATGATGCGATGGCGAAAGTACTTGCGCAGGGCGTCTTCCAGGATGGGCGCTTCGGCGAACCCGGTTCGGCGAATGGTGATGATGCCGATGTCCGCCTGGTAGACGTCGGCCA
>CAZGYS010000455.1:0-5689 GCA_964530305.1 uncultured Leptospiraceae bacterium | reverse complement strand
GCACGGCCGCGTCCGGAGTGCTCTTGAGTTCACGCAGGCCGCGGATGCGGGAAGGGTCGGCCAGGCGACCGCGCTCATCCAGGATGTCTGCGGCTTCCACGAGTTCGCGATAAATGGAAACCGAAAGCTCGGGATCCTTCGCGGCGTCCAGGAAGGAATAGGGCGTGAACGAGCCGTAGCGATTGCCGATTAGAAACTCGAAGTAGACATTGTGTTCGCCGCGGCCCATGGCGGGCGCGAAATTGATGCCGCCCTTTCCGAAATTAAACAGACCCGCGGGCCGGTGGTAGCGATCGGCGACGGTATTACTTGCGCGACGTCGACTGTTTGCCGCTGTGAGTATCTCCGTGGCGTGGGCGTCCAGGGGCGGCGCGAGTTTCAATTCCTCGGCCTGCATGAGGCGGGCTTCCCGGCTGGTCAGCACTCCGTCTTTGGGCCAGTAGCCGGCTGCCACCAGCGCCGGAAAAACCGAACCCTTTTCCAGGGACTGCTCTTCTTCCAGTTCGGCGAAGTGTTCCGCTTCCAGGAATGCTTCGCGATCATTTTTATAAACATGGGATTCGCCGGCGGCCAGCAACTTTTCGATATTGGCCGCGTTGAACAGTTCTTCCGGACCGCCGTCCAGGGTGATTTTCAGGGCGATTGCGTCTTCCCGGACAACCCAGGGATCTTCGCTCAACGTCAAATCGCGCACGCGATATTCGTCCTCGTCCCGTACCATGATTTCGGGCGGAGCGATGAACTTTGCCTGCTCGGATTCGGGCGCGTAGTAAACGCGAAATCGCCGCAGGCGATTTACGATGATGTAGGTGTGTAGATGATAGAGGCGTCTACGCGTAAGTAGTTCTTCGATGGCTGGATTCATTCAGCGCTCCGGCCATCGATAGACATTACATTTCCGCGGCTACGCTGAGGCCGATGTACAGCCCGATGACAACCAGACCCGATACCATGCCGCCGATGAAAATGGAACGGGCTTTGGACGCCATTTCATGGGCCCGGGGATCTCCGTTCTTATTCAGGCGTTCCGCCTCGCGAGCCGTGATGACGCCCCAGATGCCCAGGGGCATGCAGCACATTGCCAGGACGATGATGTTGTGAATCAGATAGGGCTGGAATTCACCGCCGCTCGATTGGTTGCCGCCCGAGGAGCCGGAGCGCAGGTCGTTGGTTCCGCCGGAGTCATAAGGGTTCTGGTCCGAATTCATTATTAAGGGATGTCGCCTTCCCGGGCGCGGTCAAGCAGAAATGGCGGTTTTTACCATCTTTATGTTTTTTCCAGCGGGAAAAAAATCATTACAAATCCGGCGCCCGAAAAAATGTTACCGGCATCATGAGTGAAACTCCTTTTCGAATTCTGGCCGTGCAGCAGGTAGCCCTGGGCGCGGAGGATAAAACGGAACTACATAAACTATGGGTGGACATCTTCGGTCTGCCCATCAAGGGCCAATTTAAGAGCGAAGCCGAGAACGTGGACGAGGACATCGCCATACTCGGTAAGGGCGCGCACGCGGTTGAAATCGATCTGATGCAACCCATCGACCCCAATAAATCGCCCAAGGTGCATACGCCCGCCTTGAATCACATCGGTTTCTGGGTGGATGACTTACGCGCGGCTCACGAGTACCTGCCGAAGGCCGGTGTTCGCCTGGCGGGCGGGATCCGCAAGAATGCCGAAGGTTATGAAGTGATCTTCATTCACCCCCGGGGCAATGACGAATTCAAAATCAGCGGCAACGGCGTCCTGGTGGAGCTCATCCAGGCTCCGCCGGAAGTGCTCGAAGCCTATAGCTGACCCTTTATCCAACCCTTTAGCTGATACTGGAGCTGACATCAGCTCCAGTATCCGGATAAGACCGATCCGGCACCGGGACTGACATTTTGTCGTTCCGCGGCCCATGAAAGTCCCGCACGCCCCATTTACGGGCCGAAGCGGCGGGGCATGCTTCTTGTATATTATTTCTCGTGAATTTACGGGAGGTGAATATGCAAAGCAATCTGAGGAAGTCGGGTCTGATCAACGGCCTGCAATCAGTGCTCCTGCTGGGAGCCATGGGCGGCATTCTGGCTCTCATCGGCTGGTTCATCGCCGGTTCCGCGGGCGCCATGGTGGCCGCGCTGGTGGCCCTGGGGATGTTCTTGATGGCGCCCAATATTTCGCCGGCCCTGGTTCTAAGGGCTCATCGCGCCTCTCCACTTTCGCCGGATAGTTTTCCGGTCCTGCACGATATGACCAGGCAATTGGCGCAAGCCGCGGGTTTGACGCGCATGCCGGCGCTCTTCTACGTACCGGACGCGAACATGAACGCTTTCACCGTGGGCGGCCGGGAAAAGCCGGTCATCGCCCTGACGGACGGTATTCTGCGTGCTTTGAATCCGCGCGAAATGCGCGGCGTTATCGCCCACGAAATGAGTCATATTCAAAAGGACGATCTGCGCATCCTGGGTCTGGCCGCGGTGATGAATCGCATGATTAACTTCATTGGTACGTTCGGCGGCATCCTGCTGCTTATCTGGCTGCCTTTTATGATGATGTCCGGAACGTCCGTTTCGCCCGCGGCCGTCTTGCTGCTTCTGCTTGCGCCGGTGGCCGCGATGCTCTTGCAACAAGCGCTTTCGCGTACCCGCGAATACGACGCGGATCGCAATGCCGCTCTTTTGACCGGAGATCCCCTGGGTCTGGCTTCGGCCCTGCGAAAGATTTCGCGTCCCCGGCGCACGCTGTGGGAGATCTTTAATCCGGATCCCCGTCGCGCGTCCGCGCCTTCGCTCTTGAGCAGCCACCCGCCCGTGGAGTTGCGCCTGGAACGCCTGCGCGCCCTGGCCGACGGCGGCAACGAAGCCCCCGAGGGCGAAAAGCCCGTCGTGCACCAGCCGGAGGTGATTCGTCCCATGCGAAGGTTCGAGGATGTTTTCGCGCCGGTTCACCGGCCGGTCCATGTGCGCGTGGAGCCGGATTTCCGAGGCGGCTACCGTCGTGTTTTTCGGATTGTTTGATTTAGTTCCGCGGCGATTTAAATGCATTGCAATCCCGGCTTACTCGGTGTAAGTTTTCAACGGTCCGTCTTACTTAAGCGTGAGGCGGACCGCGGGTCCGATGAAATCGCTGATTTTCCTGATACTGCTCGTATTGCCGGCCTGGGGTTTGTGGGCTCAAGGAGTCGCGCCCCGGGCGACGCTGGGAGAATTTCGAGCCCTTGATTCGGCGTCCGAACCCAAAACGGCCGCCGTGATTCGCGCATCCGTGCGCGCCGCCCTGGAAAAAGCCGGCTTTCGCGTGGAGGAAGTGTCCGACGGCTTGCCGGGCCGCGTCCCGCCGGCCGTGCTCGCCGGCGGCGCTCCCTTTCATGTTGCCGGGTTTTATACCCGCGCGAAGCGGGGCACGCTTAAGGTTTATGGTCAGGTTTATCACAACCCCCTGGGGCACGTCATCGACGCATACAGCGTGTCCTTCGATTTCGCGGACATCCCCGGTATCAAGTTGCCGCCCGAGGAATTGCGCATTCGCGATGAAGACGTGATCAAGGGTTTCGTTCGAGGCCTGGTGGGTCGCATGGTTTCCAATCCACGTCGCCGCGAAAGGCGGGAGAACATCAACGAGCATCTACTGGCCACGCCGCCCGGGCGAAAATTGAAATTCCCCATTCGTCGGGAGGACGTGAAGGCCTCGGCGGCGGAGGTGTTTCGCCTGTTGGAGGACCAGGTGGTCGTGACGGCCACCCGGAACAAGACCCGCGTGCGCGACGCGCCGGCCGCGGTCTACGTCATCAATCGCCGCCAAATTCGCGCGCGGGGATATCGCACCCTGGTGGAAGCGCTTCATGACGTTCCTGGTTTTAGTATTCAACACGTGTATGGAATTTTTCCGGAGCTGGTGCATCAGCGGGGGCTCGTGGGTAACAATCAACGCACGCTTCTGTACGTGGACGGCATTCTGGACAACAATCTAACCGAGAGCGCCATCCTGGGCGGTAGTCTGCGTTTCCCGCTGTATAACGTCGAGCGCATTGAAATCATATCCGGCCCCGCCTCGGCCCTGTACGGAGCCAATGCTTTTAACGGCGTCATCAACATCATCACGCGCGAAGGCGATTCGGATCCCGGCATCGAGGCGAATTTCATGTACGGGTCTTACGAGAGTCGCTTTCGCAATCCCGGCGCCGCGGTGAACGTTAATTTGCGGGGCGTGAGCGGGAAGGGGGACGACGCATTCAAGTACAGTCTGGCGGGTTACGTGTATCGCACGCAGGGTCCCAACTTCGGCGGCCTGGGGCGATTGGATAAACCCGTGTCGGGTTCGGCCGAGGCGGTGGCGCGGCGCGTGGACGGCGTGTATGCACTGGAGACCGAGTTGTGCGGCGGCGTCTGCGTGGGCGACGGCACGTCGGTGGGGTATTACTGGTCGCCCTACTTCAACGTGGCCCAGGAGGAAACATATAACATCACGGCTCGGATTCGCCGGGGCGGCTTTCGCCTGCAGACCGTGAACTGGCAATTCCTGCAGGGCGATGGTACTTTCGCCAACGGCACCAGGCAAATCGACGTTAAGCAAAGGGGACTGGAAACGACGAGCACCGACGCGCGCAATTCGGCTCGTCGTCTGGGCGTGCTGCTGGGTATCGCCGGCCCCGCGGGCTTCAGCGGTTCCCATTGGAACTTTCGCAACAACAGCCTGGCGGTGGGTTATCTGCATGAGTTTTCCGACAAACTGAATTTGGACAGCGAAGTCGTCCTGCGCAACACGGCCATCCTTAGTTCCAGTCATGAGGAAGTTCCCAACCAGCCCGGTCCCTACGCGTATCTAAGGCCGGGGGACGCGACCATCTTTCGCGATTATTCCCGGCCCGACTACGGTTATGAAATCCACGAGCGTCTGAACTACCGGACCAATCGGCGTTCTCGCGTCACCATCGGCATGGAGGCCATGCATGCCGTGGTGCCGGCCGGTTACAACAGCGAAAGGCGAATTCACACGACCAACTATGCGTTGTACGTGCAGCATTTGTATCGCCTCACCGAGCGTACCGCTCTGACGGGCGGCTATCGCTATGATTACAATACCGACTACGGCGCGTCCCACACACCCCGGGTTTCGGCCGTGGTTAATGTTACGGATAATCTTAACTTGAAGTTTTTGCTGAGTACGGGGTTTCGCGCGCCCACGGCCTGGGAGTTGTTCAACGAGACCGCTCAACGTCGGGCCAATCCCAATTTGAAACCCGAGCGGCAGCGCACGCTGGAATTCGGTGCCGGGTGGCGATTTCGCAAACGGTTTTTCCTGGGCGGGCAGGCCTACTACAACGACATTCGCGACCTGTTGCTCGAGGTGGAAACGTCGGAAGCCAATCCCACCATCCCCGGCACCAATCTGAATCAAAATCGCAACGTCGGGCGCGTGCGCATTTCCGGAGTCGAGCTGCAATTCGACGCCCGAGTTTCGAAAACGCTGACCCTGTTCATGAACTATACCCACAGCCGCGGCGAATACACCGAGCTGCCGGATCCGGTTACCCTGTCCGCTTCGCCGTCTACGCGGGGTCGCCCCGGCGACGACCCGCTCACGGACGGCTTGATTGCCCTGTATCGCGATGCTCGCGCGCGGGAGCCCGTGCTCCTGGAATTTCTGGAGAATGAAACCGGTCATGAGTTTTCGCCCTACAAGGGCCCCATTCCCAATATCGCATCCCAC
>CAZGYS010000454.1:0-5692 GCA_964530305.1 uncultured Leptospiraceae bacterium | reverse complement strand
GCTTTCGGTTTCCATCGTTCAATACGCCGCGCGGACCCACAAGAACGTGGTGGTGGCCGACGCCATGAATGAAGCGCGCTTCGAGCATGATCGCTATATTACGCGGAATCGCGTACGCTCCGTGCTTTGTTTGCCCATTCTTCATCAGGGCCGCCTCACGGGCGTTCTATATCTGGAGAATAACTTGTATCCCGGCGTCTTCACGCCCGCGCGTCTCGAAGTCCTGAAGCTGCTTTCGTCCCAGACCGCCATCTCCCTGGAAAACGCGGGTCTGTATTCTCAGATGGAAGAGAAGGTTCGCCAGCGGACGCGCAAGCTTCACGAAACCTTGATGCAGGTGCAGGAACTCAAGAACCAGCAGGACGGCGATTACTATTTAACGACGGTCATCGCCGATCCGCTCTTCAAAAACTGGAATAAGAGTAAAGAGGTCTCGACTCAGTTCTTTATCAAACAGAAGAAGAGTTTTACTTTTCGTAAATGGTACGGGCAACTGGGCGGAGATATCTGCGTCAGCGGCAACCTGAACTTCAGCGGTCGTCGTTACACCATGTTCATGAACGGGGACGCCATGGGCAAGTCCATGCAGGGCGCCGGGGGCGCCATCGTCATGGGTACGATCATGAACTCCATTATGCATCGCTCGGCTTCGGGCGGTCGCGTGCTGGATATTTCGCCGGCGCGCTGGTTGCGCAATGCCTATGAGGAATTGCAGGGCGCGTTCTCGGCCTTCGACGGTTCCATGTGCATCTCATGCGTCCTGGGCGTCATCGACGACGAGACCGGGGACATGTCCTACTTCAACGCGGAACATCCTTTCTCCATTCTCCTGCGCGACGGTAAGGCCGACTATCTGGAGCGAGATTACTCTTCGCGCAAAATCGGTTTTCGATCGGACCTCGAATTCAAGATCATGGAATTTCGTCTATTGCCGGGGGATGTAGTAATATCCGGCAGTGATGGTCGGGACGACGTGGACATCAGTCGGGGCGATGAGCCTTCCGTCATGAATGAAGACGACTCCATGATCCTGCGCCTGGTGGAAAACAGCGAGGGCAATCTGAATCGTCTGGTGCGCTCCATTCGCCGCGAAGGCGCCATCACGGACGACCTGTCCCTGATTCGTCTGGGTTTTCAAGAGGCGGGCGTCGTTTCCGAGTCCCGGGGTTTGCCGCCTGAACAAAAACTCAGCCGGGCCGAAACCCTGATCGAGCGCAAGGAGTTTTCGCGCGCGCTGGACTGGTTGGACGACCAGAGCGGCGAAGTGCTGTACCTGCGGGGTCTTTGTCTTTCTAAATTGGATCGTTACTCGGAAGCGCTGGATTGTTTACAGGAAGCCCGAGACCTGGAGCCCGGTCGCGCCGATGTCTTACGATTGATGGGACGCATTTACTTTTCCCGGGGCGACTATCGCGGGGCCCTGGGGTTATTTGAGGAAGCCGGTCGCCTGGATCCCGAACACGCCGGCACCCGCAATGCCCTGCGTAAGCTACGAACTCATTCCGCGGACGCCGCGTCCTCCGGCAACAACTGAAGTAACAACCGTCTACCGTCCCCCGTTGCTCCGTCCACCGTTCAATAGCGCGTCAATGTTCTTCTTGAAATGTTCGAAGGGATAGGCGCCTTCCACGATGCGAATTTTTCCACTGGGATTGTGCACCAGTAGATTAAAAGGCGTACCCCGCAGGCCGGCGCCGTTGCCGGACCGAATATCGGCGTCGATTTTCGCGTCATGGCGATTGGATTCGACGCAAGCGCGAAACGCCGAGGCGTTGAGTCCCAGTAGATTCGCGTACTCTCCATGGGCGGTTTTTTCCGGGCCGTCGCTGAACAGGACGTCCACGTAGCGCCAGAAGACCTGTTTGCCTCCCAGCTCCCCCGCGCATTCGGCGGCCAGGGCGGCGGGCCGGGCGTTTACATGGGACTTCAGCGGGTAATGGCGATAAACGAAATTCAAACGCCGCGGATAGGCTTTCAAGAGTCGGTCCACGGTCGCGTGGTGCTTGCGACAGAAACCGCATTCGAAATCCGAATATTCAATGAGGGTGACCTGGGCTCCCCGGGGGCCGCGAAAAAACTCTCGGTCGAAGTTCACGGGGGTGAGTTTGATCACGGATGTGCGGCGCGCCGAGCGGCTCTGGACGCAACTCACCAGTAGCAGGGGGATGGTCAGCAAGAGAACGGTTCGTTTCCAGTTAAGCATGGCGATTAGTCTCCAAAGAGGTTTCGTATTTCATCCGGTTTCATCTTGCCGGCTTTTTCCGCGCGCAGGCGCGCGTGCTTTCGCAACTGGCGATGCATTATGAACAGTTCGCGGTTCGCGCGAATGCGTTCATCCCGGTCCAGGCGGATCAGGCGGCGCACTTTCTGATCCTCGAGTTTTTCATCGGCCGCCGGGGCCAGCTCCCCCGAGCGGGTAAGTTGTACGCGGAAGCGCATGGGCGGAAACTTCAAGTCCGCGCCGGAAATTCCGCCGCCGGATTCGGGCACGGGCGGCCCGTATTCCAGGATATAGCGCCGACCCGGAGCCGGGCGAAAGAACATGAGAAAACCGGCGACGGATCGCGCGGGCTCGATGCGCGTCCGCGCGGGGTGTCCGGCTAGAATGGATTTCAGGCGTAACGCGCGTCGCCGTTTGCGCTCGGCCGGGGAGGGCGTGTCGGGTTCCCGCTCCAGCAGGCGAACGGGCAGGGGTTGCAGGAAGCGCCAGGCGTCCTTTTGCTCGAAGGCCCAGTAGTAGTCCAGGATGCCCAGGCCGTCGGTGTAGTGCTCGCGATACCAGGGCGTCGGCGTCATGTTCGCTGAATACTTTCCGGTCTTGACGTCCTTCAGGCGAAATCGATAAAAGTCCGCCTTGATTGTCGTTGAGCGCCAGTTACGTACGCGAACGAGCACGGGCATGAATTCGGGAATCCTTTGTCGGACTGTACGCCGAGGCAGGAGTTGTTTTACGATGTCTCGGACGGATTCCGGTTTCAGGAGCGAAACGTCCATCTCCAGGCCCGGCGACTTATGCGAGCAACGCATCATCAAGTAGTCGTCGTATTGAAGGCAGGCCCAGGCGTTCTTGCCTTCGGGAGGATGAAACTCATGGTTCAGGGAGGGGGAAGAGAAACAAGCGGCGGAAAATAAAACGGCGAAAGTAAAAATCGCCGCGGCGAAAACCCGGGGAATGACGCGATGAACGCTCCTCATGGAGATTCAGTCCTTGGATTTGAGAACCGCCAGAAAAGCTTCCTGTGGAATTTCCACGGAGCCGATCTGCTTCATGCGCTTCTTACCTTCCTTCTGTTTCTCCAGAAGTTTACGTTTACGCGAAATATCGCCGCCGTAACATTTGGCGGTCACATTCTTGCGCAGGGCCGAGATGTTCTCCCGGGCGATGATGCCCGAACCGATGGCGGCCTGCAGGGGAATTTGAAATTGATGGCGAGGAATCAGTTCCTTGAGCCTCTCGATAAGCACGCGGCCCCGGGCTTGCGCCGCGTCCCGGTGGCAGATCATGGCCAGCGCGTCCACGGTCTCACCATTGACCAGGATGTCCACCTTGACCAATTTCGATTCCTTGTAATCCGACACCTCGTAGTCCAGGGAAGCGTATCCTCGCGAAACGGACTTCAATCGGTCATAGAACTCGAAGATCAATTCGGCCAGGGGCATGGAGTAAACCATCTGGATCTTGCCGTCTTCCAGATAAACCATGCTGTCTTGTTCGCCGCGCTTTTCGCGTACGAGACTCATGATATTGCCCAGGTAGTCGGGGGGCGTGATGATGGTGGCCTTGACGTAGGGCTCCTGCATCTTATCGATCTGAGTGGGGTCGGGCCAGGACGCGGGATTGTCGATTTCGGTTTCCTCGCCCTTGGTATTCGTCAGGCGATACTTCACGGAAGGCGCGGTATTGATCAGGTAGAGTTGAAATTCGCGTTCCAGGCGCTCCTGCACGATTTCCATGTGCAACAGTCCCAGGTAACCCACGCGAAAGCCGAAGCCCAGCGCCAGGGAGGACTCTTGCTCGAAGACCAGCGCGGCGTCGTTCAGCTTTAATTTTTGAATGGCGTCGTTCAGGGGTTCGAAGTCTTCTCCGTTCACGGGAAACAGACCGGAAAACACCATGGGTTTCGCTTCGCGATAGCCGGGCAGGGGTTCCTGAGACGGTTTGCCGGCCAGCGTAACCGTGTCCCCCACGCGAGTGTCTTCCACGGACTTGATGCCGGAAATAATGTAACCTACTTCCCCGGCGCGCAGGCTGTCGGTCGGCATGTTGGTGACGGCGGTGCGTCCCAGCTCCGTAACCATGTAGGAGTTACCGGAACTCATGAGCTGAATTTTGTCCAGTCGGGGAATGGTGCCGTCGAATACGCGCACCTTCATGACGGCGCCGGCGTAGGTATCGTAGTAGGAATCATAGATGAGCGCGCGCACGGGCGCCGTCTCATCGCCCTTTGGCGGGGGAATCAAGCGAGCCACGGATTCCAGCACCGCCGACACGTTCTCGCCGGTCTTGGCCGAGATGGGGATGGCTTCCTCGGGATCCAGGCCCAGGGTGTTCTCAATCAATTGCAGGCAACGGGGAACGTCGGCCGCCGGCAGATCGACCTTGTTAATGACCGGAATAATGGTCAGATCATTCTCCATGGCCAGGTAGAGATTGGCCAGGGTTTGGGCTTCAACGCCCTGAGTGGCGTCCACCAGCAGGAGCACGCCTTCGCAAGCGGCGAGGGAGCGGGAGACCTCATAGGTAAAGTCCACGTGGCCGGGAGTGTCGATGAGATTATAAAGATAGGTGGTGCCGTCCTCGGTCTTGTAGTGAAAGGAGGCCGAATTGGACTTAATGGTGATGCCCCGCTCACGTTCAATGTCCATGGTATCCAGGATTTGATCTTTTTGCGTGCGCTGATCGGTGACCTGCGCCAGGCCCAGCAGGCGATCCGCCAGCGTGGATTTGCCGTGGTCGATATGGGCGATGATCGAGAAATTGCGGATGCGGGAAATGTCGTAATCGGTGCTCATTGGAACGCTGCTTATGACCATACCGGGCCGACCCGTCCGGCCGGCAAGGGTTTCGCTTTTTCGAAATCAGGGTTTCCGGAAGGCCCGTCGAGGGGGCGAGAGGGACCGCAGGAGGGGATAGTCCGCCTCCATCTCCGCCCTGGTTTTCTCAAAACGGTCGTTGATGGAGTGAAAGCGCCAGATGTGATTTTTGCCTCGCGTCAGGGTCGAGGCGCCGAAATCTCCCAGGTAGGTGGGCACTCCGGCCGGGGCCGTAAATAGTCCGGACATGTACCGAAAAGGCGAAGGCGGCAGGAACAAGCGCCGCCCTTTTTCGCGCCCCAGGCCGGTCAGATAGACCACTTCCGTGATCTTGTAGGTTCCCGCCCGGGCGGGCACGGCGGCGATGCCGTTCTTCCCCTGGAATACGATGATGTATTCGGTACCCGTATTCGCGTTGCGAAGCGCCAGCCCCAGTTTTCCCCCGTGCTCGGCCACGCGATGATGAAAGCGGCCGAACAGGTAGGCACGGCCCGCATCCGGTTGCTCGTCCGCGTCCAGCACGGCCGCCCCCGCGCATTGCAACAAGAAGGCGAAGGCCGGCGTCGCCGCAATGATGAGTCGAGCGCGCATGGCGCATGATCTGGGTCGACTCGACCTTCGTCAATCCATTTCAAGTTCAAGCTCTTCAGACTTATTT
>CAZGYS010000453.1:0-5697 GCA_964530305.1 uncultured Leptospiraceae bacterium | reverse complement strand
CTCATGACGAATCCAAGCTGGCCGCCGACGAAATCCAGGTAGTCTTTCAAGTAAACGGTAAGCTGCGCGGTAAGACTCAAATGCCGGCCGGCTCCGACGATGAAGCCCTGAAAGCCGCCGCGCTGGCCGACGAAGGCGTCCAAAAAGCCATGAACGGCGGCGAGCCCCGCAAGATCATCGTCGTCAAGGGCAAGCTCGTCAACGTGGTGGTTTAGTCGGCGCGATTTCTAGAATCGCCCAGTCCAGAACCGCGCTTTTTCCCCGGCGATTCACCTTCGCGCGCAACGCCGCGGGAACCAGCGGACCCCGGGGCGGTCTGGCCGCGGAACGAGCGAACAATACGCGCCCCATGCCTCGGCTACGCATGCGCTCCAGAATTAGCGCGACATCGTCGTCCTTGAGCACGCGCAGAATGGGTCGTTCGTAATAATGATCCGACAGCGCGTGCCACATGATGTCGTCGCGCAGAATAACCGCGTCCGCCGGCAGGGCCTTGAGTTCCCGGTGGGTCTTTAGATAGCCTCGATAAACAACGACGCCGTAGCCGGCCAGGGGCACGGTCAACACAATGGAGTAGCAGATCAGCACCGCCGCCAGGACTCGCGCGGGCTTTCGCGCACCGCGAAACGCGCGTAGGGCCAACGGAATCAACAACGGATACAAAAACGTGCCGAAGCGAAAGCCGATGTGAGGCCCGCCGAAGGGAGAAACATACAGTAGCGGAAGAAGCACCGCGCACGTAACCAGGAGAAACGTCGCGGTATCGCCCCCCGACGCGCGACGCAAATCCCCGCGCAAATTAAACGCAACGGCCAGGAGCAATGGCATCTGTAACAGCAAACCATTGAGCCACCATTCCGGGGCCAGGAAAAGATGCGCGGCGGCTCGCCCCAGACGCGCGCCGATATCCGTATAGGCAATGCGATTGACCGGATCCAGGGCACGCAGTCCCAGGGGGTGGTCCACCAGGGCCTGATTCAGCGCCAGAAATACCCCCAGCGAAAGCGCGAAACCCGCTCCCAATGCAATCGCCCGCGCGAAACCGATCCTACGCTCCGAAGCCGTCATGAAGAGCGCCAGCCCCAGAAAAGGTCCGACCGCCGCCATCTCCGGACGAACAGCGAACGAGCAACCGACTAGAAGCCCCGCCCACCAGCACAATACCGGACGCGTCCGCGAAGTCTCGCCCGGTCCATTTCCCACCGCGGACGCCGGGACGCGTAAACAAATCAAGACGGCGCCCATGAATATCGCCGCGGAGACGACATGGTCCTCCAGATTGGCGACCGAATTCAAGTTAGCGGTTCCCAGGCGAAACAAGAGCAAGGCGGCCAGGGTTGCGCGAAACGACAACCCCAATCGCGCGCAAACAATCGCCATGGCGTACAAAATGAATATGGAAAAGCCGTGCTGCAGCAGGGGCACGCTCCAGACGCCCAGCACCTGATGCGCCGGCGCGAAGACGTAGGCCAGCGCATAGGGGAACCAGTAACGACATTCGCCCCCGACCACGGATACATAGGCCATGGGCATGTGACGAAATTCCGGGTCCAGCTTTCGCGCGGGATACGCGCAACTAATGTCTTGATAGTTATGGCGAAGCAAATCCAGGATCTGAAACCACTTCACGGACGGGTCCCAGAAGAAGCGAAAGTCCGGCAACGCCCAGGCATAGATTACAAAGAGTAAGAGCGAACCGCCCCAGATAAAGGCGTGAAGCGTGAAGCGCTCTTTTCCATTGAATGCGTGCATGACCCGGCTTGTTTTCTCCCTTGACCCGTCGGAATCCTTTCTTATAATCAACCTCGGGTTGCTCCATGAAAAAAAAGATTTTTTTGATTATTATTCCAATTCTAACCCTGATTCCCGTGGGTCTCGTAGCTTTCATTTTGCTGAACCCGGATAAGGGTCGTTGCGTGCGGGGGAATTGCGTCGACGGTGCCGGCACGAAAATCTACCGCGACGGAACGCGCTACATCGGCGAATTCAAGGCGGGCAAGGAAAACGGTTTCGGCATGTTTTTCAACAAAAAAGGCCATAACTTCGAGGGCAACTGGAAAGCCGGCAAGAAAGAAGGCAAGGGCATCTACAAGTATCCGGACGGAACCAAATACATTGGAAATTTTAAGAATAATAAAAAAGAGGGTTTCGGAACCTTTACCTGGGGAGACGGCACGCGTTATCGCGGACGCTGGCGCGAAGGCGAACCCGACGGCATCGGCTCGGTGATTCTCAAGGGCGGCCAGGTCCTCTCGGGCGTCTATAAGGACGGCATCGTTCAAAACGGCTCCGGCATTTACATCTACGACGATCAATCGCGCTACATCGGCCGCTGGAAGGACGGCAAGCGCCACGGTCGCGGCGTTCACATGGATTCCCACGGCGGCGTCATCTTCGCGGGTCGCTGGGAAAACGACAAACCGGTGGAGCGACTCCAGGGCCTCCCCGGCACGAAATAAACAACGGACACGAAACCAGGTAAATACGAATGCGAAACGGCTTCTTGAACATCAATCAAATCGCGCGGACGATCGTGCTTGCGGCACTGGCGGGGACCCTCCTCCAGTGCTCGGACAAACCCGTATCCATGGACGTGGATGCCATCGACTTTCGTCAGGCCGGGCTCTACATGCGCGTATACGAACCCCGCCACGGCATGCGTTTCGATCTGCCCAATGGTTGGAGAAGAGGCGAGCCGCCGCCCGACGCGGACGGCACCCGCTGGGACGGAGCGTTTCGTGCGCCCAAAGGCCGATACCTGCTGCGGATCGTACGCCGTAAGGCCGAAGAGCGGCCCTTCGATTACGTCATGGCTAATTTCGCCCGCAAACGCGTCGGCGTAACGAAGAAAAAGGACATCCAGCGCCTGCTCAAGAGTATGCAGACCATCACTCCCAAAGAGGCGAAACGCCTGGGCGTGGATCGGGGCGTGCTCTTGCAGATCACGCGCAATCCGCGCGTACCGCCCGCGGGCTGGGGCCGCGAATACATCATGGCTTTCCAGCGCGAAGGTCACTACTACCTGTTCAGCTTCCTGGCCCGCAAGGACTTCGGCTCCACGAAAATCACCGGCGGCAAGGACGGCGCCTTTGATTCGGTTAAGAATCCCGTCTACATCGTTGCGCGGACGTTGCGATTCGGAGTAAAGCCGGCGGCCGCGAAGAAGTAGCGGTTAAGAATCCAGTGCTTCATTCGTTGCGCGATCTTTGCGTTTCGGGGTTAAGCCGGCGGCCGCGAAAAAGTAACGGTTAGGAATCCGGTGCTTCATTCGTTGCGCGAACTTTACGTTTCGGCGTTAAGCCGGCGGCTGAGAAGAAGTAGTGGTTGGGGGAAAAGTTAGCGCCCGGAATTGGGCGCGGATGGGAAGTTGAGGATTGTGCAAACGGGAAAACACCGGCAGAGCCAGCACCAGTGTTTGTGCCGTTTTTTCACGTTGCTGATTCTCTTAGTTGCAAGTCATACCCGCGCTGACGCCTACGCAGCCGCGATTAGAATTTAGGATGTCAAGGAGAGTATTCGGATTATCGACCCGAAATGGTATTCCCCCTTGCACCCCTACATAGTCAGGAATAATGGAGTGATCTAGAGCATCAATGCGACCCTTTAAGTCTCGACGTATTGTTTCGTCGGTGGCTGCCCGATATTGATTATACAATTGAACGGAGGTTTGCACATCCGCACGAATTGAAGGACCGGTATTCGGTGTCCCGCCGCTCTGCCAGTATAGATCACCGTTATCTCGATGACCGTCATTACGCCTACCGCTAAAACTGGGTGTACGTCTCCTAAAGACAGGCTGGCCATCATTATTGGTCGGATTTCGAGAATAGAAGCCGGGGTTAAGTGGATTCTCTCCTCCGTATGTGTACTGCAGGGCGTCTCTTTGTTGATCCGGAGTTAAATCAATTCCCGGCGTAACATTGCCGTTGGTATACGGCAGACCATCACGCAATGCGCCGTATCGTACAGTTCTGTTGCTCTGATTGATACGTAGCGATTCAGTCCAAACTCTTGAGCCATCCGAAGTCCTCGCTCTCAATCCAATAAAAAGTTCCGGATTCAAATTTCGTCCCGTTCCAACTTGTAGAAAGCTAATAAAATCTTGTTCAGTTTCGGTTTCCGTTCCTCCATCTTGCTCGTCACGAAATCCGAACATCCGTCTGTTCGTGAGGGAACCACTTATATTCGAAGAAGACGGCATATTGTTGCCGGCCTGGTAGCCATAATTAATTATTCGAATTCTGCCGTTCGCATCGCGCACCGCCATATTTCCAAATCCGCGTCTTCCATTACCGATATATTCATTGCCCATCACGGTATCACCTGCTTGACTTACAGGTTGATTCTGCGCATTAACTTGAGTAATAATTTCCGTGACTGCGCGTTGAGCCATTTTTTCACCCAAACCATCCTCCCCCTGATTCGCGGCGGCAATATCCCTATAGATCTCGCGTAGTTTAGGATCCATCGCTTGAAGTACCGCCGGGTCAATGGGAAGGTCGTTCAGAGCGCCGGCAGCTCGCCATTCGTCGTAGGTCTGATTATGAACCAGTATCATTTTCCTCGAGACGAAAAATGTATGGGCTTGCTCAATCGACAGGTTGTAAACAGTCCGCGTGTCCAACCGACTGGAGACAGTTCGAATACGAACAGATCGAGGAGCGATTTCGACCGCGGTTCCAGCCTTGACTCGTTCGCCGATTGATTCGGAAGTATGGCTGAGATCACCTTCTAAAAGATCCTTGGCCTTGACCCAGCCGCGTCCAGCCACATAGAAGGGATGGTTCCAGGTTGTTCTAACAATCGTACCATCATCATATTCAATCGAGTAGATGCGTTTCGCTTCGCGAACGAAAGTTTGACTAACACGGTTAAGCTCCACGACCCCACGCTTTTCATCCCAACTAAGTACCTTATCCCCGGCCTTAATTTCTTCGATCGGCTTGAATCCGCCTTCGACTCGAACCAAGGTGCCCGCCACGAAACATGTACGCTGATGATAAACGCCGTTTGCGTCAATGAAACCGTCTTTGTCGGCAAGGCTTCCGCCCGCGATGCTGATATCGTCCAGAATTCCTCCGGCAAAGTTGCTCCAAAAGCCGGCTCCCCGCGAACCTCCCGCATCGCCATAGACGGCGTTCATATTGGCCATGGCGAGTCCCTTGAGTATCCTTCCATACTCACCAGGCTTGACTCGACTGACATCAATACCGTTCTGTCGAAGAACCTGCTTTCTCTTTTCCATCATGATGGCTTCACGCTTTTCAGACGCCAACTCGTCCATGGTTCCCTGCAGCCCGGCCATGCTCTGAATGCCCGTAAACTTCAGACCAACCGCATCAAAACTCGTCGTGCCACTGAGTCCCGTACGCGAATTAAAACTAACACTCGAATTACCTGAAAAATCGCGCCCCATGAAGTTACTTTTCATACTCCGCGAAAGCGTCGTCGTCATGGAGCCGTCGGTGGCGTTGTATTCGAGGCCCAGCTTCGCGCCTTTCGCGTATTTGTTGTCCGTGACCTTGTCCAGCGCCACGTTCACGCCCACCTTCGCGCCGCCTTTCTGCGTCCATTTGGCCGAGACGCCGCCGTATTCGCCGCCGGCGGACAAATCAATACCCAGGCCTTCTTTTTCGGAATAAGTTACTTTCTGCTTACCGCGCGCAACGTAACCTTCAAAACCTTCGTCCTTACTCC
>CAZGYS010000452.1:0-5725 GCA_964530305.1 uncultured Leptospiraceae bacterium | reverse complement strand
GGTGCCTGGATGGGTAGGGTCCTCGCCGCGCTGCTGGCGCATCCGCGAATCGCGCCCCTGCGCTTGAACGAACGTTTAACCATGGATGCCTTGCGCGGCTACTATACTCAATCGCTCTTCTACTGCCTGCGTCGGCCGAAACTGGTTCTGGGAGGCGCCGCCGTTTTCTTCGTCGCGTCCATCGCCATGACCTTCGGCTTAAAGCAGGAATACATCGATCCTTTGGACGCGGGGGAAATTCGCGCGGTGGTGGAGCTGGAAACGGGTACGCACCTGGACGCCACCAATCGCACGGTGTTGCGGGTAGAGGAGTTGCTCCGCACCGACCCCCGGGTTGAAAAAGTCTCTTCCAAGGTTGAGAAATGGCACGCCGATATCTTCATCAAGCTCAAACAGGATCGCGATGAGAACTCCTCCGAGATGATCAAGATCTTCAAGAAGAAAACCGACGGCATGCGCGGCGGTTTCGTCTACTACGTGGAGGCGGGAGCCGGACAGGACGGGCGCGAACTGGATATCGAATTCGCGGGGGACGACAACGAAACCCTGCGCAAGCTGGCCCGCAAGGCCGCGCGGCTGGCCGGACGCGTCGAAGGCGTGCAGCAGACCGTGCTTCGTTTCCGCGAAGGCAAGCAGGAGCTGCGCTTGAAATTCGATCACCGCAAGGGCGCCCTGTCCGGAATTTCGGCCAGCGATTTCGGATCTTCGTTGCGGACCGCGGTGCAGGGCAGTATCCCCACGAAGTTCATCGACAAGGGGCGCGAAGTGGACATCAAGGTTCGCTTTCGCGATCACGATCGTAAGCGCACCGATCAAGTGCGAACCTATCTGGTGCCCGGAAACAAAACCGCGGTTCCCGCCGGAGAGCTGGTAACCATCACGGAAACGCGCGGCGAATCAAAAATCTATCGAAAGAACAAGCGTCGCATCGCCACCATTACAGTGAAACTGGGTGATCTGGATCTGGGAACGGCCGTGAAACGCATCGGCGCGGCGCTTAAAAAACTGAAGCTGCCGGAGAACTACTACTACGAATTCGGCGGCAACTTCAAGAAGCTGGAACGGAATCGCGGCGAAATGTTCGTCTTGATTTTTTTGGCGCTGTTTCTGGTCTACGGAATCCTCGCCGCGTTATTCGAGAGCTTTCGTTATCCGCTGGTGATTATCCTTACCATTCCCATGGGCGCGTGCGGCGTGATCTGGACCCTGGCGATTTTCAACATGTCCTTGAATATTTCGGTCTACATCGGCATCGTCATGCTGGCCGGCATCGTCGTGAACAACTCCATCATGCTGGTGGACCAGACCCTGAACAACCTTCGCGCGCGCGAAAGCACGGCACGGGGCTCCTTCGGTTTGTATCGAACGCTGGTATTGTCCTGCGTGGAGCGCATGCGGCCCATCATGATGACGACCCTTACCACGGTGCTGGCCATGATTCCACTGGTGTTCGACCGCGGCGAAGGCAGTCAGTTATGGCGGCCGTTGGCCCTGACGGTGGTCAGCGGCTTGAGTTTTTCCGCCGGCTTGACCTTGATTCTCACGCCGCTCATCTTCATGCGTTTTTATCGGGGCACGCAGAGTACTCTTTTCGGCGGCGCGGCGAAGTCCGACTAACGTTTCGCTTTCTTCTTCGAGGGTTTCGCGGCCGGAGCTTTGGCGGTGGGTTTGCTCGTCTTGTCTTTCGTGCCGGTCTTACCGCCGGGGAGGGGCGGGGCCTTTTGACCTTCGCTGACCAGTTCCAGGGAGCCTGATGCGATGTAGTCTCCCGGACGCAGCCCTGATAGAACGCGAAATTGCTTTTCTTTTTCCGGGCCGACTTTGACGGGCTTCTTAAAAAGCAGTCCGTTCTTACCACGAATGAATACGAATGCCGCCCCCTTCTCCTTGCCTTTCAGAATCGCGGACGCGGGAACGCGAATGACCCGGGCCGAATCGGCGGGGACTAATCGCCCCCGGGAGAACATACCGGGACGAATTAGTCCTCCCGGATTCTGGGCCAGCACCTTGATTTCCACCGTGCGGCTGCGGGGATCTACGATGGGCGAAATTAGAAAAATCGTACCGTTGAATTTCTTGTCGGGAAATGCGTCCAGGGTAAAAGGCACGCGTCCGCCCTTGCGTACGCGAATGACGTCGGACTCGTTCACCGAATAACGAATCAGTACCCGACTGGTATCGACGACGGTAAATAGGGGGGCGTTTTCCTTCACGGCCTCTCCCTGTTCGATGGAACGGGCGGCCACGATGCCGGTAATGGGACTGCGCACGGACGATTCGCGCAGAAGCAGACGCGTGGAATCCAGGCTGGCTTGAATGGATTTCATGTTCGCGCGGGCCATGTCCATTTCCGCTTTTTCGATCATGGTATTCAAATCCACGTAGGCTCGGGAGAGTTTCTTTTCATCCCGGGGAACGGGAATGCCCGCGGCCTTGAGATCCTTGAGGCGATAACCGATCAGCTGATTCTGCACGTCCTTGTTGGCCTTGAAGTAGGCGGTTTCCGCGGCCACCAGTTGCGTGCGAAGGTTCTTTAACTGAGAGTCGGAAACGGCGCCGATGGCATGCAGTTTCTTTTTGATGGCGTAGTTTCGCTTCAGGTTTTCCCAGGCGGTCCGCGCGCTTTGCACGTCCGCGCGGGCCTTGGCGGTGTTGGCCAGGGCTCGTTCCACTCTTTGCTTGGCCAGCAGATACTTCGCCCGGGCCAGGCGAATGTTCTTGCGTTGCACGTCCAGCGCCGCGCGGTCCTTGCGAATCTGAATATCCAGGTTCAGGGTTTCGATGCGCGCCAACACGGTACCTTTCTTGACGAAGTTGCCTTCTTCCTTATAGAGCTTCTCGACGCGACCGAGGACCTTGGAGGTAACCTCGGCCTTCTTAAAATAAGAGACGCTACCCAGTAGTTCCAGGGGACGCTGGTCGGCCTGGGCCTTGACTTCCATCAAGCGCAGTTCGGTTTTTTGGCCCGCGTTCGGGTTTTTCTTTTTGTCGTCCGAGCAGTAAACCACGAACGCTAGGCACGCGAGGGCCGTGGCCGTTAAGAGGTCGGGGCGAATCCCGAAGGCGATATTACGAAAATTCATTGGTCGCTCCCGTGCCGGCCGTGTTCAAGGCTTTCTTGTTCGTTTTTGTTTTGCATTAGTCCAGTCGAATCAGTTTCAGGGAATCCAGTTCAATGCCCGCGGCGATTTCCAATTGCGCCACGGCCGTCATGTAGCGCACGCGCGCGGCGATTTGTTGATTCACCGCTTCCAGCCAGCGAATCTCGGTTTCCGCGAAATCGGTACGGCGCGAATCGCCCAGCCCGACCCGCTGCGAGGCGATTTTCAATCGTTTTTCAAACAGCACAATGTTGCGATCGGCCAGTTGCAACGCGTCCCAGCTGGTGCGATAATTATTCAAGGCATTGCGAACTTCGATGCGAATTCGATCCGGCAGCTGGCGACGCTCCGTACGCGCGCGCACGGCCTGCACGCCCGTGGAGAGAATCGTGCGGCGATAATCCATGCGGTCGAAAAGCGACAGGGACGTAGCCGAGGTCAGACTGCGACTGGTGCCTTGATCGCGCACGGAAGCATTGGAGGAATCCTGAACCGTATTGGGACCCAGCAGCATGGAAATTCGAAAGTTGAATCCGTATTCCCTCTGACGCGGAGGAAAGCGATCCCCCGTGAAGCCGTAGAAACCGCCGACGCTGAACGTGGGGATGTAAAATGACTTCGCGATGCGATACTCGGTCAAACTTTGGATTTCCGCGGCGTGGCTGCGCTTGAATTCGACGCGCCTATCCAGGGCGATGGCTACGTATTTTTTTTCGCGCAGCTTCTTATACTTGAACTGTACGGATTTCAGGATATCGCCCTTGAGGCTTACGGGGGTTTCACTGTTTACGCGCAGAAGCAGCTTGAGCTGATCCAGATTGCCCCGCAGGGTAATGCGCGCGGTTCGTTCCTGCAGTAGAATCTGATTAACGCGGTTCTCGATTTCCAGGACTTCCAGTTCGGTGGATTCGCCCAATCGCTTTTCCGCGCGCGCAAATTTCAACTGTTCCTTCTGGCGTTCAATGGACTTCAGGAGCGTGCTCAACTGGGCTCGAGCCGAGAGGATATTATAGAAAGCCTGACGCACCTGGAAACGCAGGTCCGTGATGCCCAACTGGTAATCGAAGCGCCCCAGTTTGTAGTCGTTGCGGGCGCTTTTCAGGGCCAGCGAACGTCGCCCGCCGTCGTAGATGACCTGCTCCACGTTCAAGTTTACGCTCTTCGTGCGCGTATCGTCCGCGTTACGGGTGATGGACGTGCTGCGATTATAAGTTATGGTGGCCGTGGGAAAGTAATCGCGCCAGCGTTCGCGATAGAGCAGGTCGCGGATGCGTCTTTGCTCGCGCAGGATCTTGATGTCCGGACTATTGCGCAGGGCGATGGCCTCGGCATCGCGTACGCCCAGTTTCAGCAGGCCCTTGTTTTTCGTTTCACTGAAGGCGGATGAAAACGGAAACAGTGAGCCCGCGCACAATAGCGCGATGACGCGCGCTTTTACCAGAAACGCCACCACGACTTCGCTTCCCCGCTTTTCGTCAGGGTCTTGAGTTGATTGGCGAACAGGCGTCCGGCCTCCGCGCTGTCCGCGTAGGTGGCCAGGGAGGTATCGCCTATGTATCGCAGGTGGGCCGCCGCCGGGCCGCCGGACGGGTGAACGGAAATATAGATGCCGGTTGATATTTCCTCGTCGAGCAGTTCGCCCGTGCGGGCCTCGAAGATATAACCGCGCAGAACCAGGCCGCGTTTCGTCGAAGCACTCGTCGTCGGACGCGTAACCGGCTCGTCTCCCCCGGGCTCTTTCGCGTTCTTCGCGGCACTCGGACTTTTGTCGGCGACCGGTGCTTCGCGCGGGAACTCCACGGTGAAACCGGCGCGCAACAATTCGAAGCGCAGGTTGTCGCGAAAGTTCGCCGTGAGGCTTTCGTCGGGTTTAACGTTCTTGGAGGTAATCCTGGTGAGGACCAGATGGGTTTTACCGCGCAGCGCCGAGGCATTGCTGACGACGGAGTTTACCGGCGAAAATAAATCATTTTGAATGCGTCGCAAGGACGAGCAATGCAGGGTCGTAAGAAAAATCCCCGCGCACAGAGTAAAAAATATGTATTTTGAACGATTGAAAGCCATACTATCCCCGACTGGTGGTCGCTGATATCCTATCGAATCGAATTTATGATTTCGAAAGTTCTTTTTGAACCGCCATGGGCCTGTTTTACGCGTGCGGTGTGAATATAGTTCAATTTGCTGGGAATTGCGCGTTAGTGTTTCGTGAGCGCGTTATTGTGCATCGCGTGCGCGTACGTTTAATCGGGCGGCGGACGGCGGCGGGATAGTTGTAGCCTCTTCAGGCATGGGGATGGATATGGATGAATCGCCATCGAGGAAGTATTATATGTTCAATGTCGTCAGCAAGAGTTTCAAGATCGCCATGCTGGTCAGCGTGTTTTTGGCAGCGCTCCTGCTTTGCGCCGGATGCGTGTCTTTGCCGGAGCACTTTCCGGACGCTACGACGGTCAGTGCGCCCTCGCAGCTGCAGTTGAGTATTCTTGATCGGGCGGGGCCCCTGGATGGGATGAAATCGCCCGTCGCCGCGACCTACCGGAAGCTCAAGGATGAGTATGGGAGCTCGGTCGCGCTGTATTCCTTCGATGTTCTTTTCTGGAACCGAGCCGAGACCCCGGTGGTGG
>CAZGYS010000451.1:0-5741 GCA_964530305.1 uncultured Leptospiraceae bacterium | reverse complement strand
GGTCGAACACCTGCTGACCATGAAGACGCCGGAAGGCAAGGTAGAACGCGCGCTGGCCATTCTGGGCGAAGGCGAAAAGAAAGTCGTCTGGAGTCTCCCGGATCAACAGCACACTGTCTTCTATCCGGTGAAGTGCTTTCGCCTTAAGTCCGGGCAGTATCTTTGAGAGATACGCACACGGGTGCGTTTCTGCTTCTATATGGAGGCGGGAGTTTGCCTGGTTAACGGCGAGCTACCATAATCGTACGAGGATAAGGCGAAAGGAGCGTAGGCTATGAATTTCATGAACGGCTTGAAAATAAGCGCTGCATTATCAATATTGTTGGTGGTGAGCGGAGCCTGCAAAACGGAGAAGAAAATTCTCCCCGGGGAAATTATCAAGTTAATGCCCGGTATCTGGGCCGCGGTTCCCACGAACAGCAAGGGCCCACGATTGGATGCGGACGGGTGTGGGACCGTTCGCTACGGGGCGGGAATTGTGATGACCGTGGAAACCGACAATACCATGAAAGTGGTCTTGATGGTAGGAAAGAATCGCCGTTCGTGGCGAATTTCGCACGCCCTTCAAGGAGGTGAGTCGGGTAGACAATTTCGACTCATGCCGTCGGGCATGGACGGGAATAAATCGAAAGAATCAATTCCGACAATCGTGCTGAGCGCGACCAGAGGAGTCAAAAATGCCGTCTGGTCGCTTCCCGGAGAAAAGCCGACCTCCTACGGGCCGGTTCCCTGTTTTCGCAAGACTACTTTCGCCGAAGCCTTACGGTCCCTGCCGGCCTACTCAATAAAGGTTAGCGAGTACAATACCGCCGGTCGAAGCTCTCGAGGTTGTCATGATTCGTATCTGACCAGTACTGTTTCGGTAGGGCATGGAAATCCGCGCAAAGCCGAGAGTACGACGCTTTTTCATAGGGAGTCGCCCGAGCACTGGACCTATAGTATTAAGGAAGTCCTGGTCGTGGACGACGAAGGCGGAATGAAGTTGCGACTGTCCGGACACACGGAAGACATTAATGAGCGTGTAAACGGTATACTGACGATTCGAAAAAAAGGGCGCTTCCGGGAATGGACTTTCCCCACGAAAAGGCGTATCACGACCCGCGTCGTCAAATGCCTCGATGAAGTGCCGCCGTGATTACCTTAACCGCGAATGTCGCGCAGGGCCACAAGAGCGCGTTTTCTATCTCGCGCGGAGGGAAGATTGCGACCCGCGTACACCAGATCCGGAACGGCCAGGTTGCGGCGTCCCAGTTGCTTGTTACTGAGTCCGCGAAACAGGCGCGCGTAGGCGTAGTCGCTGTTGCGTGCGCGATACGCGTTCAAGTAAGTATCCCAGTACAGAACCGCGGCCGAGTAGTCCTTGAGTTCCATGGAGCTCAACGCGGCGTTGTAGAGAGCGTCACGCTTGCGTGCCGGCGCGTCCTTGCCGTGGGCGGTCCAGGCGCGCGCGAAGTACTGTCGCGCCCGGTCCAATCGCCCTACTTCATAATAATAGATGCCTGTGCGGTAGTTGGCCAAGACGCTGTGGGGCGAACGTTTCAGTTGCTTGAGCAGGTTCGTTTCCAGGTTCGCGTGGGATCGCGCTTCGCGCAATTTACGCGCCAAAGGCTCGCTCTTGATGAGTCCGTTCACGCGCCCCAGGACGTAACCGTTCTTGTCCAAAAAAACGATGGAGGGAAAGCCCTTGGCGTCGAAGCGTCGCATCAAATCGCGATGCTTCTCTCCGTTTACCTTGAGCAGCACGAAATCGCGGGTCTCCTTGCGAACCGCGGCCGAGGGATAGACCTTTCGATGCAGAAATTTGCAGTAACCGCACCAGTCGGCGTAAAAGTCCACCATGAGCGGGCGATTGGAACGGCGGGCTTCGGCGAAGGCTCGGTCCGCGTTATGGAACCAGCGGCCGCCATCGCTTGCGGCGGTGATGGATGAGATAAGCAGCAGGCCCGTGAGGAGCGCGGAAAGTCGTCGGACAGCCATGACTATAGTATTCGCAAGAGCTTCGGATTTTATTTAATAAAAAAGCTCGGAATTCCGGCAATTAAATCAGACTACGCGGGAAAAGACCACCAAAATTGCCCGCGGAAGGACTGAATCGCCCCAAATCAGGCCTCGAATCGCCCGAAACCCCGGGAAAGTCCGAAAAAAAACCTCGAAAACGCCCGTTTCAGGCGCTGGCGGCCTGATGGGTCTCCCGTAAGAGGAGGGCATAGGCCTCATTGATGCGGCGCGTGGGCTCCAGTCCCTCCGGATTCACGTCCGGGTGATGAGTTTTCATGAGCTGGCGATAGCGACTCTTCAGGTCTCCCAGGGAAGGCGCGCGGTCCCGGGGCAGGCCCAGTTCTTCCAGAGCGCGCTTTTGCTCGGGGCTGAGCCGCGCGGGCGGGGCCGGTTCGGGTTCGGCCAGGCCCCAGAGCACGGCTTTCACCCGGAGTTCCCCTTCCACGGCCAGGTGCAGGTCCTCCCACTTCAGGATGCGCTGCTTGAACTGACGGCGAATGTATTCCGCGGTGAGACGGCGACTGACGTGGTGATCGTCCACCTGGAATTTCTTGAGATAGAGGCCCGCGGCGAAATCAATCAACTCTTCCTGGTCGAAGCGAGCATCACAGTAGAAGCGTACGCCGTCCAGGAAACGACGGGTGCCGGCAATGGAGGTATCCAGCAGTTCCTTGTCTACTTCATGGCTTTGCATGCGACTGACCGTGACCGAAACGAAGAGCTCCAGCCAATCGAGCAATCGCCCTTCGCCGAAATAATAACCCGCGTGAAAGAAGCGTTCCTCGGCGTCGGCGTGACCGCAGTACTTCAGAAGTAAAACGAGTTCGTGGATGTTGCCGGGGCCGAAGTCCTCGGCCGGCATGATGCTCTCCGAAAAGGGACCGCCGCGGGCCTGGTAGGTAAAGCGAAAGTACTCTTCCCGGCTGATGTGCAGAATGGCCAGGACCTGCTCGAGAGGAATGACCCATTCGGCTCCTTCCGTCAGGGACTGCAATTCCTCGATGAGTTCATCCACGGCGCCGGATGCGAAGGGCAACATGCGCTCACCCGCGGCGGCGGTCTGCTCTTCGCGCGTCCGCCGGATATCCGGCATGTCCTTTCGGCGACCGTTCATGATTTCAAATCCGGCTTTCGCCGGGCGGTCAGTTTGTCGTCCCAGGCTGATCCGTCAATATGATTATCGCGGAAAAATTCGGCGTCACGTAGTGACGGCCTGTTCCGCGAACAGAGCCTGTTCGATGCGTTCCAGCAAGGCGTCCAGGTTCGTTCTTGAGGCCGCGGAAACGACGACGCTGTTTTCCTTCGCGGCCAGCGCCGCGGTTTCCTCGGTTTCCAGTAAGTCGCTCTTATTATAGACGCGTACGATGGGCATGTCCAGCAGTCCCATGTCTTGCAGGATTTGTTCCACGGCGGCGATTTTCTGATCTCGTCTTTCGTCTCCCGAGTCGATGCAATGGAGCAACAAATCCGAATCTCCCAGTTCTTCCAGGGTGGCCTGAAACGCGCGTCGAAGCTCAGGCGGCAGGTCGTGAATGAAGCCCACCGTGTCCGAAAGAATGATTTCGCGCTCCTGGGGAAAGCGCAGGCGACGAGTCGTCGTATCCAGGGTGGCGAACAGGCGATTCTCCGCGTGGACCTCGGAGTTCGTCAGTCCGTTGAGCAGCGTGGACTTACCCGCGTTCGTATAACCCACGATGGAAACCACCGGCACGGCATTGCGATCTCGTCGAATGCGATTCAGTTCGCGGCGATGACGTAATGATTTAAGTTCTTTTTCGAGACGGGCGATGCGATCGTTCACGCGGCGACGACCAATCTCCAGTTTCGTTTCACCGGGGCCCCGCCCGCCGATGCCCCCCGTCAAGCGCGACATGTTGTCGTCTTTTTCGCTCAGGCGGCCCTTGAGATAACTCAGCTGAGCCAGTTCCACCTGCAACTTACCGTCCCGACTGCGGGCGTTGCGCGAAAAGATGTCCAGGATGAGCTGGGTCCGATCAATGATTTTCAGATCACACAGGGACGAAACCCGCAGCGCCTGGGCGGGGGCAAGTTCCAGATCGAAGATCATCAGTTCCGCGTTTTCCTGCACGGCCTGAATGCTGATCTCCTTGATCTTACCGGATCCCAGCACGGTTTTAGGATCAATCCGGGAGCGATTCTGCGTGAACTCGGCCACGACGTTTACGCCGGCGGTCTTGCAAAGTTCCCGCAGTTCCAGCATGGAATCTCCCGCCGAACGACGCGCGCGCATGTCGGGCGTGTAGACGCCCACGAGAATCGCGCGAGCCTTTCCCGACGCCGCCTTGAGATGTTCCTCGTCGCGGCGAAAATAGAGTTCCAGTTCATCGATCTTTTCGCGAAAGTTCTCTTCCAGTCGCCCCGGTTGCTTCGGGTCTTCCAGTTCGTAACCCGGATTGCGTCCCGGCAGAACATGCGCCGAATGAAAGAGCAGGGGCAAACCTTCGCCGGTCATGGTGACGGCCGTGATGTAATCCAGGCGCAGCAAGGTAAGGTCCGCGAGGTCCTCTTGAGACAGCGGTTCGCGATACAGGTGCGTGTGGATCAGGCGCAGGCCGCGCAGGCGCACGGCGCGATTACGCTCCAGGTCCGGAATGAAAATACGGTGGGCGTCCCCGACGATGGAGTGGCGAACATGACCCTGTCGGTCCACCAGCACGCCGATTTGGCGTCCCAGTTCATGTGACAGCCCGCACATGGCGCGGGCGAATTCCTGCGTCACCACGGTGTTTTCGCGGATTCGGCGACCGCCCAGTTTTTTCAGGCGTTGCAGTTGACTTTTTTTGAGATCGTGGATGTTTCCGCTGAGCTTACTGATTTTTTTACTCCCTTGTAGTTCGGTGCCGTCGTTTCGGTACTTTTAATTTCGGTAATAGTATTCCGGCGAAATCATGATTTCGTCGGGAGAGGTCTAATATACACTCCGCCGTTTCTGAGGACAATGAATTTTTGGTTGGGGCGGACATTGGGCGATGATTACGCCCGACCGAAATTTAGACCAGCGTCCGACTGCGCGGGTTTGCCAGGTGCGGAACGGTATTGAAACTCACCAGCTCCAGGCGGCCTCGATGGCGATACAGGGTCGTAACGGAAGAATTGTAGACCCAGCGCATCATGCGTAGAATCCGCTCGGGTTGATCCTGAATGCCGACGGAAGCCGCAACGAGTACGGCGATGGGCGTACCCGACGTAAACAGGAATGCGTGGGCGTCTTGCTTGAGATACGGCAGATGTTCCGTTGCGCTTTGCACGCGCGTGACGAAATCCGGGAAGGGCTCCACGTTCGCGTCCGGGAAGCGATTCTTCACCCAGGCCTGTACGACATTCATGGTCATTTTGACGAATAGAAACGCGGCCTTACGTTCACTGGTGGCGCGCATGGAACGCCACTTATCGAGCATGCGCGCAAAGTCCTTGTCGGCGCCGCTGATTTTCTCCGCCAGGTTTTGCCAGAGCTCGGGCGCGAATTCATTGAGTTCCGCGAATTCCTTAACTTCGGAAACTACGCGGCCCCGTGCCTTGTAGGCGTCTCGAAAGCCTTTCGCGGTTTCTCGCTGACGCCTTAGAGTGCCCGAGGCGATGTAGTCCACCGGAACCCCCGCCTGTGAATAGTATTCACCCAGCAGGGCCGTTTGTTCAAAGCCTCGTTCCGTGAGACGATCGTAATCGCCGCCGCGACTGTTGGCTTGCCCGTGTCTGACGAGGTGAAGGTATGCCATGGTGAT
>CAZGYS010000450.1:0-5753 GCA_964530305.1 uncultured Leptospiraceae bacterium | reverse complement strand
CTATTTCAAGGACAAGGCCGAGCTCATCGCCGCCACCCTGGAGCGCGTCGCCGCGCGACTTACGGCCTTGCTTAACGAACACGCGACCGAAGAACCCTTACCCTATGATGAACTGGCCCCGCGCCTGCGCGAACTGCTCTTCGTCGAGGAAATGCAACCCTACATGCGCGTCTGGCTGGAAGTGGCCGCGCTGGCTTCGCGCGGCGATGCCTTCTACCAAGCGGTGGGCGCCCGGCTGGGTCGCGGGTTTCTGGCCTGGGGCGCCGCCCAGTTAAAATGCAAGTCTCCCGAAAAGCGGGACAGGGACGCGGCGCGCCTGCTGCTGATGATCGAAGGTACGCTCCTGCTCAAGAGCGTGGGACTGGACGACGTCTGCGAAACGGCCTTCCGTTAGCTCGAAGCTCCATGAACCGATCACGAACAGCCGGCGAAAGGACCAAAAGTTTATCGGGAGCGTCCTCGTTTCGGCATGAGTACCGGCGCGAAGAATATTTCCAGGCTTTCCCTTTGATGATGCCCCAACGATCGCGGGCGAGGGCGGTCCAGGGTCCAGTCCAGGCAGATTGTCAACTGCTGCAGGGTCACGTGGGCGGCAAGACGCTCCGCCTTGAATGCCCGCGTTACCTCTCCTGAAAGTTGACCTTCCTCCAAAATGGCGCGCACATTGTCCGTAACCGCGTCCACCAATCGCTCTCGAAAGGGCTCTCCGGATAAACGCACGGCCCGCCATAGATGCTTCTCCTTACGGACTTCACGAGCCAGGACATTGAACAGAAAGGAGAGTTTGTCCCGAGCGCCGCCTTTCCATCGGGGGTAGGCTCCCGTATTCACCGACCACCGCTCCAGTCTCCGCTCAACGATGTGCGTCAGGACCATCCTTTTTTCAGGGAAGAAATTATAAAAGGTCTGTCTGCTGATTTCAGCCCGCTCTATCAATTCCTCCACCCGGAGCTCCTCGAAATCCTGCTTCTTCAAAAGATACAAGAATGAATCAACGATCTCATTGAGTGTTTTCTGTTTATTACGCGCGCGCAGTCCGGACATGGCTCAACCAAAATATTGACACAAGTCAATATTTTGACTTGTGTCAATACATTTTCATGGGTTGATGTTTTTTGTGCTTGTGTTTCGCCTGGTTGTCCGGCTCAATCGGGGAGGAGGAAGCGAACATGAAGGAGCAACTACTGCAAGCCATCGAGGCCAAACGTCCCGGTCCCGGGCAAACCAGTGTCAAGAAAGTCCGTGCCGAGGAATATTTCGACTCGGCTCAATTCCAGCGGGAATGGGAATTGACCAGGCGGTATCCGATTCCCGCGGCCATGGCGCGTGATCTTTCGGAGGAACACACGGTCCTTGCTTTTTCCTTTCTGGGAGTTTCATATCTATTGACGCGCGCGGAGGACGGACGCGTGCGCGGCTTCATTAATTCGTGCTCCCACCGCGGCACGCGCCTGCTGGGACCCGGCCGGCACGAATGCAAGCGCGCCATGGTGTGTCCATATCACAACTGGGTATTCGACCTGAAGGGGAAACGGATTGCCACGCCTCATGGTTACGGCTTTTCAGACGATATTCCCGGCCTGCGCGAAGTGGAAGTGATTGAAAGACACGAAGTCCTCTGGCTTCGTCCGTTCAACGCTTCTTCGAATTCCTCGCCTCATGCGCAGCCGCCCGAGCTGAACTTCATACCACGCGACGACTTCGCCGAGTGGACCGTCTACCGGAGAACGGAAGCGGAGCTCGCCTGTAACTGGAAACTCATCGTCGAAGGCGGTCTGGAGTTCTATCACTTCAAGGCTACCCATATGAATACGATCTATCCGCGATTCTTCGACAACCAGGGTCTGGTCACCGAACTGGACTCGACTCAAGGCACGGGACTGGTCATGCATCTGCCGCACAGGGGCATTCTGGAAGAAGTCGACACAAGCCGACCGGAAAGCTATTGTCACCTGGTGTACCACTTCTTTCCGAATACGCTGGTGCTGGTGGAGGATCACCTGGTGAACATAATTCGCATTGAACCGCTGGCGACGGATCGTACGCGTATTACGACATTGCACGTCGTGCCTTTCAAGAAACGACACCTGACTCGCTACTGGGATAAGCGAATTGATTTTACCATGAAGACGCTGGACGAGGACAATCAACGGACGACCTGGATCCAAGAAGGACTCGCCGCGCGGGATCCCGAACGCTGGGTTCACCATGGGGATTTCGAATACGGTCTGGGGATGTTCCACGAAATGCTCCGGGAACGATTGGGATGACGTGCGGGCCGTTTCCGGCGCCGCCGTCGACCCTGCTCAGCGTTCAAATCTGGTCGGCGCTCAAGCTGATGTAATCCAGAAATTCGCGGCGCTTGTCGTGTTGCTCAAAGATTCCACTGTAGGCACTGGTTACGGTGGAGCTTTGCGCATCCTTGATCCCCCTGGTTGATACGCACATGTGCACGGCGTCGATGAGCACGGCGACATCCTCCGTATTGAGGGTGGATTTTAGATCTTCCTGGATCTGGCGGGTTAAGCGTTCCTGGACTTGCGGGCGCGCCGCATAGTATTGCACCAATCGATTGATTTTGGAAAGCCCAATCACCTTGCCGGTGGAAACGTAAGCCACATGGGCCCGCCCAATGATGGGAACGAAGTGATGTTCACAATTGGAGGTAACGGTGATATTTTTCTCAACCAGCATCTCGCCGTATTTGAATTTATTATCGAAGACGGAAATGGAAGGGCGATTGGCCGGATTGAGACCGCTGAAGATCTCTTCCACGTACATTTTCGCTACACGGTAGGGGGTACCGCGCAAGCTGTCATCTTTCAGATCGAGCCCCAGCGTATCCATAATGATTGCGAAGTGTTCCTGGATGCGTCGGATTTTTTCTTCATCCTCCAGCGCGAAAGCATCCGGTTTCAGGGGGGTCTCAACGGTATTACTGATATGGGAGTCTCCCATGTCGGTAAATGTGCGGTTCTCTTCTATTTCTTCTATTCGGGACGGTTCATTTCTATTCAATGTGATTTCCTTGCTAAATGCCTCCGGCGGCAAATCGGCCGCATGGGTATGATGCAATAGACTTTGAGCCAGTTTAAAACAATTAAGTCAAATATCAAGCAAACGACCACTCTGGTTTTCGGGCCAATCAAGGCTTTTCAGGGACAAGACATTCGAACAATTTCCGCTCCCAGTCGTCGTCAATCCGACCGGCGATGATTTCCATCCGACTCTCCATGCAATCATCCAGTTCCATTTCGTTCAGGGCATCGGAAGTCAGATTATAACCAAAAACACCGTCCGCCGTGATGAAGACGGCCTTCATGCGCTCGGCTTTCAGACTCTTCAAAAACGTAATCAGCGCGGTTCGGTCGAAAACCCGCTCGGGCACAATCCGCCATCCGATGCTATGAAATCCCTCGCCTTGATTGCGAGCCGTGACATAGCCGGATTCAGGAATGGGTACGGCATCCAGCGGAGCGGAAGGCTCCTTAACTTCGTGGTGATGGTGCCCATGCGCGGTCGCCGCGGTTGCGCCCTCCAGCAAGCCAGGCTCAAGCACTCCTTGTTCAGTGAAGACCACGCGCGCCCCGGCTGTTCCTTTTTCCTTCGCATACGCTTCCAGCGCCTCTATTTCATCGTCACCGTATAAATCGGTTTTGTTTCCCACGATGACGTCGGCAATGGCGATTTGCTGATTGAAGGTTTCATGTCCGGTATAGCGTTCGTCCATGAGCTTGCGCGCGTCCACGAGAGTCAGGACTTTTTGAATCGATAGAACGTCCTGGTAGTGTTTGCCGGAGAGAACGCCCAGCACTTCGATGGGATGCCCCAATCCGGTCGGTTCAATCAATAAACGATCAGGTCGGGCCTGACGCAGAAGAATATTCAAGGCCATTTGCATGGGCAAACCGGCGGCGCAACACATGCAACCGCCGGGAACTTCCTTTATAAATACGCCTCCGGACTCGTCATGCCGCCCCGCAAAGAAACTACCGTCGACGCCGATTTCGCCGAACTCATTAACCAGCACGGCCCAGCGTTCAGCCGGGGGCTTGTGCTTCAAGAGGTGCAGAACGGCGGACGTCTTACCGACGCCCAGAAATCCCGTGATAACATTCGTCGGTATGTTCGCAATCGTCCGACTGGAGTCTCTCATTATCAATCCGCCTTATCCCGTCGCCGGGACAACCGGGAACTTCGAATTTCCAATCTTGAGAGGGCATTCGGCTTATCAAGAAAATTCTTAATAGAAAAATCAGCCGCGAAGACCATCGGTCGGATTCTAGTTATCCGCTTTGTTCCAAAGGCAAGCCAGGATAATGCCCACGCCGGCACCCCATAGAATCACGGCGCCGGACGCGGCAATGTATTCTACCTTCGTTCCGTACAGCGCGGGAAACCAGGCCAGGGCGACACCATCGCATAACATCGCCGCGGCGGTAGCGATGGAATACGCAATCCCGATTTGTGAACGGGACAGGCGGGCGATTTTCATCGCCAGAAACACAAACGGGACCGTTCCCGGCCAAATGGCCGCGTACAGAATAACGCGATTCATGCCGTCGAAAACGCCCATGGGCGCCAGAAACCGACAGGTCAAGGCCGCCAGAAACCACAGCACCACGCCGTACACGACCACCGTTACGACCTGACCACGACTCAAGGGCACCCGACCCGTTGTACTTATTTCATTCGTCATTATGTTTTCTCCCCGGAGTACCACCAGTAGTAGTCACTTAAGAAACGTAGCATTCGCTACAGCCATAAGCAAAAATCGTAGCGAATGCTACAAGAACTATTTCGGAAACAACCGGATTTTCAGAACCGTGAGAAGGCCGTCGCGACCAATGCATGCCCAATGCAAAAAAGGGCTCCGGCTCAAAACGGGCAGGCGGCGACTTCGGTTATCGTAAGATCGTCATTGAAGATCTCGCCACTGGAAAGTCCGGGATGAGCGTACAAACCGAAATGCGCCTGTTCGAGAACACCGCAAGCGCCCCGGACCGGAGCGGACGAAACCAGCGTTCCGTCCTGTTGAACTCTCGCGGATCCGTTTTGCGGATCGAAGTCGAGACAGACGGACATTTTCACCCACTGAGACATGGGATAGGCGAGCGGATTGACCGAGTCGCTGGTCTGATAAGTCCAATCACTTTGCGATTGGTTGGGCACGTGCATCAAATGCGTGTAGTTCGTTGTTCCCGTATTCAAGTTCCCAAGATTGACGAGCACCGTCCGCGACCAGAGGTCGGAGCTGTCGGCCGAGAAAGTAGCAAAACTAAACCAGCGTTGATCGGGCAGCGTCATGTTGAGGTAGGAATAAAATTCAACGAGTACGGGAGTACGAAAGCCGCCTTGAGTACTCTTGTGTAACTGGATGGTCGGATAGCCGCGGTGATTGCAATTGGCCCCCGGAGCACATCCGCCGACCTCGCCGTAAATGTAACCGCGATGGGAAAAACTTCCGGTGCGTGCCTGCGCCGTGCTCAGTTCGTGACTGGCGGCGCTCTGATAATTTTGAGGCACCAGATATGAGCCGTCGAAGTCGGACACCGACTCAAAACTCGTGCTGAATGAGCAGCGGCCCGCCTGAGTTCGAGCTAGAGACGCATCGCACGCGGCCGCCTGCGCGATAATGGCCAGACCGAGCATCTCATGAAGGTCGTCGCTTTCGGTACTGCAGCCGGACAGAATCGGCAACAGCATCCAGAACAATCCGAATATCAGTCGGTTCCACATTGAAACACATTCCC
>CAZGYS010000449.1:0-5755 GCA_964530305.1 uncultured Leptospiraceae bacterium | reverse complement strand
ATACATGACCGCGACTTTCCTGATCAGGTATATGCATAGTTAATATCCTCTTTTAATTCCAGTCCCTTACTTGATGAGATAAAACAGCGGAAACAAGTAGATCCAGATAAGGTCCACAAGGTGCCAGTACAATGCGCCGCATTCAACGGGAGTGTAATACCAGTGAGTGTAGCGACCATTGGCATTGTAGTACCAGATAACGCCCAGAACCGACATTCCAATCACGACGTGGAGGCCGTGAATACCGGTCATGATAAAATAGAACGAAAAGAAAATGTTCACGCCGCTGGACATTTCCGCTGCTTTCGCCGCGACCGCGGCCGAATCCGTCAGCTTGAGCGTATTGGCGATGTAGTCGCCGATGACCGCTTGCGTTGCCGCGTATTCACCCGTGGCGGGATTGATCAGCTTTGCGGCGTCTCCGGGGAAGATGCCCTGCGCGAATTTGCCGGTGTACTCGAAGTATTTAACAACGAGGAAGCCACTGGCCAAAAAGATGGTCGTGAAAAGCATGAAGTTGGCTTGCTTGCGTTTCCCGCGTTGTATCCGGTCCAGCGAAAGCGCGACCGTGAGACTACTTAAGATCAGAATCAGGGTATTGATGCCACCCATCTTCCAATCGAGCGAGTTGTGCGCCAGTTTGAAGGCATCCGGAAATTTCGCGTGAAAAAGCGCGAAGCCCGCGAACAGAACTCCGAAGAGCAGAAGTTCCGTGGCCAGGAATAACCACATCCCCAGCTTGGCGCCTTCGTAACCGCCCAGTTCCTCGTGTACGGGATGAGTATCCCGGTGACTCATTGCATCAGTAGCTGCCATCGATTTATATTTCCTCTTATTTTCTCTCTGGGATAAATTACGGACCGTGAATCACCCGGCCTGTTTCTGGCCGGGGTCTCCGTGCTCGGGTTTTCCTTCCGTACCGTAATCGTAGATGGACTCCGGAAATTGCGGGACTTCCGTGAAGTTGTAGGTCGTCGGCGGAGTTGCCGCGTGGGTCCATTCCAGGGACAGCGATTCCCAGGGGTTTTCCGGTGCTTTATCGCCGCGGAAAGCGGCCCACAGCAGATGACCGAAGATAAAGAAATAGGACAGACCATTCAGCCAGGCGCCGACCGTAGACAGGGCATGCATGGCATGAAAGTGCTGCGGATAGTCATAGTAACGACGCGGCATACCTTCCAGACCAAGGATAAACTGCGGGATGAACGTCAGATTGAAGCCCAGGAACAGGAACAACCAGCCGTAGAAGGCGAACTTCTCATTGTACATGCGGCCCGTGATTTTCGGGAACCAGTAGTGCAGGGCACCTACCAGCGCAATTACCGTTCCGCCCTGCATGGTGTAGTGGAAGTGAGCCACGACAAAGTAAGTGTCATGGAGAAAGACGTCCGTGGCTAGAACCGCCAGGTGAATACCGGTCAAACCGGCAATGGTGAACAGGAAGATAAAGCCCAGGGCGTAATACATGGGCACTGTAAGCCGTATAGAACCCTTCCATAATGTCGACACCCAGTTAAAGACCTTGATGGCCGTCGGTACCGCCACGAAGAACGTGAGGAAGGAGAAAATCCAGCGCACCCAGTCGGACATACCGCTCACGAACAGGTGGTGACCCCATACGATGAAGCTCACCAGGGCAATGGCCAGGGTGGAGTAGGCGATGGCCTTGTAACCGAAGATGGGCCGACGCGAAAATACCGGCAGGATCTCACTGATCAAACCGAAGGCCGGCAGAATCATGATGTATACAACCGGGTGCGAATAGAACCAGAAGAATTGCTCGAAGAGAATCGGGTCACCACCCTTGGCCGGGTTAAAGATACCGATATCCAGTGCTTTTTCCGAAATCAGAAGCACCAGGGTCATACCGACGATGGGAGTAGCCAGAACCTGAATGATGGACGTAGCGTAGATACCCCAGACGCTCAAGGGCAGTTTGTTCCAGGTCAGGCCGGGCGCGCGCATGCGATGCACGGTGACGATAAAGTTAAAGCCGGTCATGACGGAGGAGAAACCCATGATGAACGCGGCGAAGGTCAGCCACATTACCAGGGAGCCGGACTCCATACTATAGGGAGCGTAGAACGTCCAACCCGTGTCCGCCGGAGACAGCAGGGAAATCGTGGCGATGATGGCGCCAATCAGGTAAACGTAGAAAGAACCAAGGTTGATGCGAGGGAAGGCGACGTCTTTTGCGCCGATGAGCAGGGGCAAGAGGAAGTTACCCAGCGTCGACGGAATACCCGGCACGATGAATAAGAAGACCATAATCGCGCCGTGTAATGTCATGAAGACATTGTACGTATGGGCGTTGACGATGGTCTTGCCGGGGGCCATTAGCTCCAGGCGAAAGATCAAGGCGCATGCACCGGCTACGAAGAAGAAAATCCCGATCACGAACAAGAACATGATCCCGATTTTCTTATGGTCGGTGGTGGTGGCCCAGCCCCAGAAACCTTTACCATTATCCAGGTAACTGCCTGATTCCGCGTGTGCTGCCATTAATAATTCTCCCGTGAATTCGCTCCCTTCCAATGAAGGCCGAATTCATCGCTATTTCCCGTATTCCCTAAATGTAAATCCTGTTACTAACAGTCTTATCTTATGATGACCAATTGCTCCGTTTCTGCTTACTGGAGCGTCTTGATGTATTCAATAACCGAGCGAATCTCCGAGTCATTGAGGTTTTGTACCGGCATGCCGTTTTTGGGATAACCCTTAACGATCTTCTTGCGCGGGTTCAGAATCGATTCACGAATATAGTTTTCATCCGCGTTTACGGAATCCACGCCGAAATCAAATTCCCGCAGCTTGCCCTTTGTGCCGTCATATAGACCCTTGAAGGTCGGGCCCACTTTACGAGAGCCGTCCGCGCTGTGGCAGCTTACGCAATTGCGATTAAAAATGCCCTGACCGCGAGCCGCCGTAACATTATTGTCCTCGGCTTCAATGAGACCGAGCTGCTTACGAAAATCGGCCGGTTCCAGAACAACCGCCCAGCGGGTCATGTTGCTGTGGTCCTTGCCGCAGTATTCCGTACAGTAGATTCTATAAGAACCGCAACGCTTGAGGTTCAGCCGTTGCTCGGGCTTGAGCTTCTTATTGGCTTCCTTGAGCATCAGACAACCGTCGACATCGCCGTTGTAGCTGCGCGATTTACGCTCGGCGTCGGTCATCTTTTCCTGAGTCTTTGTGATCAGAGGATTGAAGTAAACGAAAGTATAAATGCTGCCCACGACGTCTTCCTTCACGCGGAAGGCCGGGATAAAAAAGGAGTGAATTACATCGCGCGAGCGCATGATGAGTTTGGTATCCTTGTTCTCCTCGAGGAAGAGGACACCGGACTTCAAGGCTTTATCGGCGTTCTTGCCCGTGCGCACCTGGCGAACATCGGGACGATAGATGAAATCCCAGTTCCACTTCATGGCGCGAACGTCGATTTGCATCAGCGGGTCACCTTTCTTCAAGGAAGCGCCGCGCATATCATTGAAGAGCGCGAGACCCCAGAAGCAGAGCCACAGCATTACGACGGTGGGGACGAGCGTCCATACGACTTCGATGGTCGTGTTGTGCGCTACATTCGAGGTAATGTTGTCCTTCTCCCCGCGACGGCGATACTTGATCACGAAGTAAACGAGAACCGCATTAACCAGGACGAAGGGAATGATGGTGACCACATGGATCACGTTCATCAAAAAGTCTACCTCGCCGGCGAATTTGGAAGCTGCATCAATCCACATATATCACTTACCTTTCAGAAATCCTCCGTGAGGAGGTAGTCTCATAGACCTGTAAACACTTGAAGGACAGTTTTTTTCCGTTTCATAATGCCTCAAGCCTTTCTTTCATACCGCATTAGAAAAAGGATTAGACCGACCAGAAATACCAGGGTCAGAATACCTCCGAGCTGAACAAAGCGTCGGGCATAGGGTGTGTACTTTCCCTGGGTACTATCGTAACGAAAACACAATTGAAAAGCGCGGTCCAGGACGGTACCGATGCGTCCGCCCGAGGCTTCAATGAGCGCAAATCGGAAATCTTGAGATCGAATATCAAGACCGTCCAGATAACGTGAGATAACCCCCGTCGGAGTCAGGATAATAGTGGCCGCGGGGTGGGTATAGTCGTCGCCGTCCTTGCGGTAACGATAGCCCAGGCTTGTCGTAAGACTTTTGATCGAAGCGGCGTCTCCGGTCAGGAAGCGCCAGGCGGTCGGGGGCATGTCCGTCAGCTCCAGGCTTTTTCGGTAGTTTTTGCCCTTGGCCGCGGCGATTTCCGGGGTCTCTTCCGGCGCTACACTGATGGAAATGATGTCATAGTCTTCACCGGGTTTGAGCTCATGTTTCAGATTTCCCTTTACAGCGGTACCTACGGCATTATAGATTAAGGAACACAGTCGGGGGCAACGGTAGTAACCCGGTACAAGGATAATGGGCTTCTTTTTGCCGTTAAAAAAGTCCCGTAATTTTACGGCGTTACCGGCTTCGTTTTTGAACGTCAAATCCAGTGGAATCCGAGCCGAAAGCTTCTGATCCACCCCGATACCCGGGGGGGCCTTACTGGTCTCCGCGGCCAGGGGCAGGGAAACCCCGAGCGCGATGCCGAAGGTTATGAAAAGCGCCGCGCTAATCGATCCCATTAATTTTCTAAGAACTAAAATATGTTCGGACATGACTAAAATTCACTGACCGGGGCGGTCGAAGATAATAACACTGGTCCCGACATGGCCTTCAAATTAAGCCCGATTGTCAAGGTATGCCCCGGAGGCCTTGAAAAAAAGGAAGCAGATCGGAGCGAACGAGACCAGATTTTTTCACGCGCAATAATCTAAAATTTCTAAATTGTCCCTGGACGGAGAAAGACCCATGGAAGCATCAAAATACACGAATCGAAAAGCGGGAATCCGCGGCGGCGCGGCATCGCCGTTCACGGCCGTTATCATCAGTCTGGTATTGTTGAGCGGCATCGTCGCCTGTTCATCCACCGAAAAAAAGCCCGCGGAAGAAACCGGTAAGACCGCCGACGCCAACTCGGGCAAGACCGGTGACGACGCGGACGTCAAAAAGCGGGGCGGCGGGGATCCCAGCACCGCGGACGACAAGCAGAAGACCGGCGGCATACTGGGTGGTGATAAGGGTTGCATCAGCGGCGATTGCAACAACGGCACCGGCGTTTACGTCTACGAAAATGGAGATCGCTATACCGGTGAGTTCAAGAACGGACTGCGCGACGGTAAGGGTTTGTTCGACTACGCGAACAAGGATCGCTTCGCCGGAGAGTTCAAGGAAGACCTGAAGGAAGGCGAAGGTACGTATCGCTTTCAGGACGGGACCACCTTTCTGGGAGAATTCAAGCAAGGCCTGCGAGTCGGTCGAGGCGAGTATCGCTTCAAGGACGGCGGCATCTTCCGCGGCGAATTCAACGCGGACGGAGAGAGCGGCAAGGGCGTACTAACCGTGAAGGGCGCCTGGCGCATCTGTGAAATTCGCAAGTGGACGCTCTGGTGTGAAGCAGGCAGCGGTCGCAATATGAACAAGAAACCGCCCATGCGCGGTCTCACCGAGGAACAGCAGAAGCGCATTGAGGCGGAGAAGAAGGCCGCCGAGAAAAAAGCCGCGGAGATGCGTAAGAAAACCCTCGAAACGGACCCCACGAAAAAGAAGGACGGCCAGTAAGCCGTCCCGTTTCTTCCTTCCGGAATCGATAAGTTCCCACAGCCGGTGGATTCGGTGCCTTAGTGCATCGAATCTATCAG